>CBHYLO010000666.1:0-2567 GCA_966128675.1 uncultured bacterium
CTGAGCCGGCAGCGCACGGACGCCCGCGGACGCGAGGAGCACGAGAGCGGCGAGCGCCCGGGTGCGCGGGCGGACGTGGGCGGCTGGCGGCAGCGGCGACATGGCGGGTACGTTGCGGGTGACGGGACGTCGCGCGGCGTGAGGCACGCCGGCGCATCCCGTGGTACGGCATCCCGCGTCGGACCCGATCATCCTCCCCTCCATGGACACGCCGCAGGGTGGCCCGGCCGACGTCGGGGACGTCACGCGCCTGCTGCACCTGGCGCGGGCCGGCGACGCGGAGGCGTTCGAGGCGGCGTTCGTGCGCGTCTACGACGAGCTGCGCCGGCTCGCGATGCGCGTGCGCCGCGGCCAGTCGTCGGACACGCTGAACGCGACCGCGCTGGTGCACGAGGCGTGGCTGAAGCTCGCGCCCGCGTCGGCGACCGACTGGGCGGGGCGGCGGCACTTCCTGAACGTGGCCGCGCGCGCGATGCGGCAGGTGCTCGTGGACGCGGCGCGCGAGCGGCTGGCGGCCAAGCGGGGCGGCGGCGCGATCGCGATCACGCTCGACGGCTCGGCCGGCGAGGCGGTCGCCGCGCCCATGCGCGACGACGCCGTGCTCGCGCTCGACGAGGCGCTGGCGCGGCTCGCGACGCTCGACGAGCGGCAGGCGCGCGTCGTCGAGCTGCGCTGGTTCGCGGGCTTCACGGCCGACGAGACCGCGGAGGCGCTGGAGATCTCGACGCCCACCGTGCAGCGCGACTGGCGCGCGGCGCGCGCGTGGCTCACGGTGCAGCTGCGGGAGTCGGGGCACGCGGTGTCCTGACCGATCGCGCCGCGCCGCCCGGCGTCGCGGTGCTACGGTTTCGGCGGCTGCGACCTCGCGCGCCATGCGACCGCGTCGGACTCGCGTCCCTGCCGCTCGTACAGCGCGGCCAGGCGGCGCGCGATGCGCGCCCGGTCGACGGGCACCGTCCGCGTCGGGGAGCGCGCGGCGATCGAGTCCGCGCGCACCCAGCTGCGCTCCGCCTCCGCCGCGTCGCCGCGCGCCTCCGCGATCCGCCCCGCCACCTCGTGCGCGCGCGCGATCGCGAGCCGGTTGACGCTCGGCATGCTGTCGAGCGCGAGAAGGCGCCGCGCCAGCGAGTCGGCGAGCGCCGGTCGTCCGAGGTCGAGCGCCGTCATCGCCGCCAGCGCCCACGCGTTGGCGCCGATGGCGGGCACGCGCGCCGCCACCAGCAGGTCGCCCGCCTCGACGAGCCGCGGCAGCGCGACCGCCGAGTCGCCGCGCAGCAGCGCGAGGCGTCCCAGGTCGTCGATCGAGGTGGCGGTCGCCGGGTGCCGCGCGCCCAGCGTGGCGCGGCGTCCGTCCATCGCGGCGGTGAACAGCGTCTCCGCCTCCGCCAAGCGCCCGCGCCGCTGCAGCAGCCGCGCGAGCTCGGTGCGCGCGAAGGCGACGTCGCCGTGCGACTCGCCGAGCGCCGTGCGGCGCAGATCCACCGCCTGGCGCGCGAACGGCTCCGCCGCGTCGAGGCTGTCCAGCTTGATCAGCAGCCCCGAGAGGCGGATCGTCGCGTTGGCGAGCTGGCGCGGCTCGTCGCCGTACAGCGTGCGCACGTGCGCCAGCGCCTCGCGCGCGAGCGCCGCGCCCTCGATCCAGCCCTCCTGGCGATCCTGGAAGCTCAGGTTCTGCACCAGGTTCATCTCGGTGAACACGACGTTGGGATGCACCGGGCCGTAGAGCGTGCGGTACATCCCCAGCGCCTCGCGCATCAGCGGCTCCGCCTCGACGGCGCGGCCGGTGTAGCTGAGGATCTCCCCGAGGCTGCGGATCGCGAGCGCCGCGGGCTGGGTCACGGGCGCGCCGCGCCGCATTCCGTCGCGCGCGATGCGCACGGCCTCGCGGTCGTGGCGCTCCGCGTCGGCGTTGCGTCCCTGCGCGTAGCGAATGAACCCGAGCCCCGTGTGCGTCTCGATGGCCAGCCTGCCCGTCGGGTCCACCCGGTCCGCGATCGGCAGCACCTCGAGGTACTGACGCGCCGCGCCCTCGTAATCGCCCTTGATCTGCCGCGCGCGCGCCAGGGTGATCGCGTCGCGCCCCACGAGCCGGTGCGACGGCCCGAGCAGCTGCTTGCGCAGCGCGAGCGCGCGCTCCCCCTGCACGATCGCGCTGTCGGCGACGCCGAGCTGCAGGTACGTGTTCGCGAGCGACGAGCGCACCTCGCCCTCGACCTCGGGCTGCCCGCGCAGCGAGCCGTCCGCCACGCGCCGCGTCGCCGCGTCGACCACCTCGCGCACGGTCACCGCGCGCCCGCGCGCGTTCTCCGGGTCACCGGACGCCAGCATCTCCCCGAGGAAGGCGTTCACCGCCTCCGCCTTGGCGGCCTCGCGCCGCGCGGTCTCCGCGCTCGCCTCGGCGGCGGCGCGCGCGCGCACGGCGCCCGCGCGCTCGCGTTCGGCCACGGTGCGCGCGCTGTCGGCCGCGAGCCGCCGCTGCTCCGCGAGCGCGCCCGATGCGATGGCCTCGCGCCCGCGCGCCTCGGCCTGCGCGCGCGCGTCCACGGCGTCGGCGCGCCGCGCCTCCG
>CBHYLO010000667.1:0-2547 GCA_966128675.1 uncultured bacterium
CGGCGCACCGCGCACCGCGCGCTGCTGGCGCACGCGGCGCACGCGGCCGCGCAGGGCGCGGCGCTCGCGGCCAGGCTCGACGCGGCGGGCGCGCCGGTGCTGGTGATCGGCGCCGACGGCGGCGAGGCGCACCGCAGCCGCGCGCTGGTCGCGCTGCTGGCGGCCGAGCCCGCGCGCGACGCGCTGGTCGCCGCGATGCACGCCGCCGCGCGCACGCTGCGCTCACCCGCGCTGCTGCTCGCGCCCGCGGCGGAGCAGGTGGTGCATGGCGCGCGGCAGCGCTACGCGCTGCGCGCGACGCCGGCGCCCGCGCCGCTGTGGGCCGCGCCGGGCACGCTGCTGGTCGCGCTCTCCGCGACGGGCGCGCCCGGCGCCACCGACGACGCGCTCCGCGCCCGCCACGGCTTCACCGCGCGCGAGAGCGAGGTCGCGCGGCTCCTCGGCCAGCGGCTCACGAACGCCGAGCTGGCGGCGGCGCTGGGCGTGAGCGCGCACACGGCGCGGCACCATGTGGAGCGGGTGATGGCGAAGCTGGGCGTCACGTCGCGGCGGGAGGCCGCAGGGCGATTGGGCGGGGAACGGTGAGGCGGAGGACGGAACGGCGGAAGACGATACGGCGTGAAACGATGAGGCGGACCTTTCGGCTTGAAGCGTCAAGCTCGAAGGGTCCGCCTTTTCGTCTCACGCGGTTCCGTCGTCCGCCTCATCGTTCTCCGCCGTTCCGTCCTCCGCTCTACCGCACCCCATACGGCTTCTTCGGCACCGTCCGCAGATACGCGTACAGCGCCTTCAGCTCCGTGTCGGTCATGTGCTTCGTCACCTTCACCGGCATCTGCGGATCGATCGCGCTGCCGTCGGGGCGGCGCGCGGTGCGCAGCGCGGTGACGAAGTCCGCCTCGCTCCAGTGGCCGATGCCCTCGGGCGTGATGTTCGCCGACGGCTTCCAGTCGGGCGGCGTGCCCGGGATCTTGCCGCCCGTGAAGCTGGGGTTGTGGCAGCCCTGGCAGCCGGCGGCGAGGTACTTCCCGTAGGCGGCCGTCGGCTCCGCGACCACGCGCGCCGGGTGCGGCGCCGCGTGGTCGATCTTCTGCGCCGGCAGCGCGTCGATCTGGCCCGTCACGAACAGCGCGCGCGCCACCGGCCCCACGTACGACGACGGCGCCACCTTGTCGCTCGCGGGCAGGCTGCGCGCGTACGCGACGATCGCGGCCAGGTCCTCGTCCGAGAAGCCCGTGAACTCGTTCGACGGCATCACGAGCAGCAGCGAGCCGTCGCGGCGCACGCCGTGGCGCACCGCGCGCTCCCAGTCGGCGTCGGTCAGCGTCTTCCCGCGGCCACCCATCGTGAGGTTCGGGCCCGCGAAGCGCCCGATCGCCGGGTCGTCGATCAGCACGTTGCCGGCGAGGTTCGCGCCGTGGCAGTCCGTGCAGCCGCGCGTCAGCGCGAGGCGCTCGCCCATCGCGACGGTCGCGGAGTCCGCGCGCACGGTGAACGGGTGCGCCGCGACGTCGAGGTGCCGGCGCAGGCGGGTCTCGGAGAGCGCGTAGACCGAGCCGGCGGCGACGACGAGGAGCGCGACCAGCGCGAGTGCGAGGCGGCCGGTCCAGCGCAGGACGGTGCGCAGGGGAGACGTGGAGCGGGACATGATGAGCGCGTGAAGGGTTCGCCTCCACGATCGGTCACCCGGCGCGCGTTCTCATGGGTCGATCTCCCCACGGCGCGCGCTCGCGTCCGCGCGCTCAGCGCCGCGCCGCCACCTCGGGTGCGCGCGGCGTCGCCACCAGGCCGATCGGCACGTGCCGCAGCCCCGGCCACCGCTGCGCGCCGCCGCGCGCGTCGCGCACCAGCAGCTGCGCCGACAGCCCGCCGTCCAGCAGCATCGCGCGCGACGCGCCGAGCGCGCCCGTCACCGCCGCCATCTCGGGGACCGTGAGGCCGAGGGGGACGCGCGCCATCACGCCGGGCGCGTCGAGGCGCGTGAGGACGACGAGCACGCGCCCGTCGCGCAGCGTGCCCACCGCGAGCCGCGCGTCACGATGTTCGCGATCGAGCCCGCGCCCGTCGGCGAGCAGCGGCGCCGGCACCGCGCCGTCGCCGGCGAGCAGCGCCGGGTACGACTGCACCGCCTCCGCGATCTCGCCGCGCGCGACGCCCGCGCGCACCGTCGCGAGCTCGGACGCGTCGGCGAGGCGCACCGCGCCGTCGCGCGCGACCACCAGCGCCGACGAGAGCGGGCCCGTCGCGGGCGCCTGCAGCTCGCGGCCGCCGTGCACCAGCCAGCCCCACGGGCCGTCCTCGGTGAACTGGCCCGCGTTGAGCGCGAGGCGCGCGTCGTCCGGCGCGTCGTCCACCTTCCACGGCGCGCCCGGCGGCGAGCCGGCGGCCAGCCGCAGCGCGTGGCGCGCGGGATCGATGCGCGCGAGCACGAGGCGCATGCGGCCCAGCGCGGCGATCCCCGCCTCGCCGGGCGTCGCGACCTCCAGCTCCGCGGTCTCGAGCCCCGGTGCGACGACGCGCCACTGCACCGCGGCGGCCACGCGCGCGTCG
>CBHYLO010000668.1:0-2543 GCA_966128675.1 uncultured bacterium
TTGAGGTAGTACGCATGCTCCCAGACGTCGAGGCCGAGCAGGACGTCGCCCGGCTTGCCGCCGTCCATGATCGGGTTGTCCTGGTTGGGCGAGCTGACGATCGCCAGCCCGTCGCCCTTGCGGACGAGCCACGCCCAGCCCGAGCCGAAGCGGCCCGTGGCGGCCGCCTTGAACTGCTCCCGGAACTTCGCGAAGTCGCCGAACGCCTGGCCGATCGCCTGGCCGACCGCGCCGCCCGGCTCGCCGCCGGCGTTCGGCGCCATGAGCTGCCAGAACAGGCTGTGGTTCCAGTGCCCGCCGCCGTTGTTGCGGACGGCGGTGCGGATCCCCTCGGGGACCGCGTTCAGGTCCGCCAGCAGCTGCTCCAGCGGGCGGTCCTGCAGCTCGGGCGCCTTCTCGAGCGCGGCGTTGAGGTTGGTGACGTACGCCTGATGATGCTTGCCGTGGTGGATCTGCATCGTCTGCGCGTCGATGTGCGGCTCGAGCGCATCCGGGGCGTACGGCAGCGGAGGGAGCGTGTGGGGCATGCGACGTTCTCCGAACGGGTCGGGGTCTGCCTGCGTGCTGCTCGCGCTGGGCGGAGCGCCCGCGCGCGCCGCGAATCTAGCCGCGGTGTGGGGACGAGCCAATCGCGCGTCCCGCATGCCCGTCGTGTGCCACGCCGCGTGCCCTGCGTCACGCCCCCCGCACGGCCGCTCGGCGGACGCGACCGCTGGGGACCATGACTTGCGAATGCGACGGCCCGCCGGGCCGGCCGCCGCGCCGATCAGCGTGCGTCCGGAGCGGCGGCCGCGGCGCCGGCGCGGCGCGCGCGCAGCCAGCTGATGATGCCCGGGAGGATCGACAGGAAGATCACGCCGAGGATGACCAGCTCGAGGTGCTTGTCGATGCCCGGGAAACGCGAGCCGAGGAAGTAGCCGATGAGCAGCATGCTCCAGATCCAGGCGATGCCGCCGAGCACGCTGTACGTGAGGAAGGTGCGGTACGGCATCGCCGCCGCCCCGGCCACCAGCGGCGCGAAGGTGCGCACGATCGGCATGAATCGCGCAAGCACGACCGTCTTGGCGCCATGCGCCTCGTAGAACTGCGCGGCGCGCATGAGGTGCTTCCGCTTGAAGAAGAGCGAGTCCTCCTTCGCGAAGATGCGCGGGCCCGAGACGCGGCCGATCCAGTAGTTGGTGTTGTCGCCGAGGATCGCGGCCGCGGTCAGCAGCACGCCGAGGGTCCGCACGTCCAGCGGCAGCCCCTGCGAGGCGAGCAGGCCGGCGGTCACCAGCAGCGAGTCGCCGGGCAGGAAGAAGCCGAAGAAGAGACCGGTCTCCGTGAAGATGATGGCGAACAGCCCGACGTAGCCCGCCCACTGGACGAGGGCCGGGAGGTCGCGGAGGCGGTCGAAGAGCTCACTCAGGACGTTCATCAGCTGCGGACGGGAGGGACGGTACGGCGGAGCCGAAAGCTCGACGCGTCGCAGGCCGTCCGCAATCGCCACCGACCGCCGCCCGCCCGACATCCGCACCTCCGGAGCCAGCCGTGACGACGTACACCGATCCCGCCGCCAGCCCGTCGCCGAGCACGGCGCCCTCCGAGACGCCGGCGCGCCCCGAGGCGCGGGCCGAGGCGCCGGCCGACGCGCGCGAGCACCGGCGCGCGGTGGACGCGCTGAACCGGGTCCGCGCCTCCGACCTCGAGCCCTACACGGGCCTCGGATACCTCTCGAAGCTGTTCCGGCTGATCGCCATCCTCCTGCTCGTGCTGCTGGTGGCCGAGGTGGGGATCGGCATGTACTCGGAGGGCGTGGAGTCGCTCCGCACGCTGATGACCGAGGCGAGCCGGCTGATCGTCATCGCGGGCGTGCTGTGGGGCGCGGGCGACCTGGCGACGCTCCTCATCGACATCGGCCACGACGTCCGCGCGACCCGCATCCTGCTCGGCCGGCAGGCGCTGCCGCCGGGGGAGTCGCTGACGACCGCCGCGACGACCGCCACGACGACGGCCACCACGTCCGCCGCCGCCCCCCATCGTCCCACCGCGCTGCCGCGGCGCACCGCGCTGGGCGACGCGCCGGAGGTCCGCGCGGACGCGCGCATGGAGTAGCGGCGGGCGACACGCGCTAGCTTTGCGGCGTGCCGCCGACCCTGGACGTCCTGCTGGTCCCGCACACGCACTGGGACCGAGAGTGGTACCACGAGGCGGGCCGGTTCCGGCAGCGCCTCGTCGCGCTCGTCGACGAGCTGCTCGCCGCGGGGGACGACGCCCCCTTCCTGCTGGACGGCCAGGCGATCGTCCTCGCGGACTACCTCGACGTCCGGCCCGAGCGGCGCGACGCCCTCGCCGCCGCGCTGCGCGCCGGGCGGCTGGAGGCCGGGCCGTGGTACGTCCTGGCCGACCAGCTGATCCCGAGCGGCGAGGCGCACGTCCGCAACCTGCTGGCCGGCCGGCGCGTGCTGCGCGGGCTGGGCGCGGCGCCGCCGCCCGTGCTCTACTCGCCGGACGCGTTCGGGCACGCGGCCGCCTCGCCGACGCTCGCGCAGGGCTTCGGCTTC
>CBHYLO010000669.1:0-2543 GCA_966128675.1 uncultured bacterium
TGCGCGCGCGCCGCGTCCAGCCGCGCGCGCGCCTGCCGCGCCGCCGGCTCGTCGAGCGGCGCGGGCGCGATGCGCGCGACGACGTCGCCAGCGCCCACGCGGTCGCCCTCGGCCAGCGGGACGCGCTCCAGCCGCCCCGAGACCGGCGCCGCGACGACGTAGCGGTCGCGCACGCGCGTGCGGCCCTCGGCGTCCACCGTCACCTGCAGCGGCGCGCGGCGCACCAGGGCCGTCTCGACCTCCATCGTGTCGGGGCGCAGCGCGAGGGCCACGCCGGCCACCACCACCAGGCCGGTGGCCGCCAGCACCACGCGCCGCATCGTGAGCCAACCGCGGATCTTCGGCATGGCCACTCCTCACTCCCGCGTCTTGAGCACGGCGATCAGGTCCATCCGGTTCATGCGCCGGCGCATCAGCAGCGCCGCCAGCACGCCGGCGACGAGCACGATCGCGATCCCGCCCGCGTACGTGCTCGCGTCGAACACGTTCGGGAAGCGCTGGTTCTCGCCCTCGAAGGCGCGCGCGATGTACCGCGTGAGCGCGACGCCCAGCACCGTGCCGAGCGGCAGCGCGGCCACGGTGAGCGCGCCCTGCTCGCCGATGAGGACCGCGGCGACCTCGCGGCGCGTGAAGCCGAGTACGCGCAGGCTGGCGAGCTCGCGGCCGCGCTCCGACAGCGCGATGCGCGCGCCGTTGTAGATGGCGCCGAGCGCGATGACGACCGCGCTGGCGACGGCCAGCGTGCCCGAGACGCGGATGCTCTCGAGCATCTGGCGGTCCCAGGCGGCGATCATCGCCTGCCGCGACGCCGCGCCCGCGACCGCGGGCAGGCGCTTGAGGCGCGCCATCAGCGCCGCCTCGGCGGCGGGGTCCACGCGCAGCCAGGCGCCGCTCACGCGCGCGCCGTCGCCCACCAGCCGGTCGAGCGCCGCGGCGTCCATGTACACGTTCGACCCGAACAGCTCGTCGGCGACGCCGGCCACCACGACCGTCCGCACGGCGTCGCCGCGCTCCAGCAGCTCCAGGCGCAGCGAGTCGCCGGGCGCGACGCCCAGCAGCCGCGCGAAGGCGGTCGTCAGCACCGCGCCGCCGGGCGGCACGCGGTACACCGCGCCGTCGCGGTCGACGATCTGGTGCAGCGCGGCGTCGCGCGTGGTGCCGAGGATCGCCGTCGTGCGCACGACCGGCCCGCGCCGCACGCGCACCGGCACGCTGCGGAAGGTCTCGGCCGCCAGCACGCCGGGCAGGCGCGCCAGCTCGTGGCGCGCCGCCGCCGGCCGCGCGTGGTGGAAGGCGATGGTGACGTCCTCGCGCTGCGTGAGGCGGAACTGCACGTCGGCCATGTAGATCGCGGCGTCGAACAGCGACATCGTGCCCGCCAGCAGCGCCAGCGCGAGCGCGACGCCGACGATGGTGGACGCCGCGCGCGCCGGCCGCCGCTCGATGTGCCGCAGCACCATCCGCCACGTGGGCGTGACCAGGTCGCCGAAGCCGAGCCGCTCCAGCAGCAGCGGGCGATAGCGCTCCGGCGACTCCGGACGCAGCGCCTCGGCGGGCGGGAGCCGCACCGCGCCGCGTACGGCGGTGAAGGCGCCGGCCAGCGCCGCGACGCCGCTCGCGGCCACGCCCGTCAGCGCGGACGCGGCATCGGTATGGAAGCGGAGGTCCGGCAGGCGGAACACGTTGGCGTAGAGCTGCGTGTAGGCGCCGCCGACCCACGCGCCGAGCGCGAGCCCGCCGATCCCGCCGACGGCGACGGCGGCGGCCGCGAACCCGAGGAAGTGCGCGCCCACCTCGCGGTCCGTGTAGCCGAACGCCTTGAGCGCCGCGATCTCGCCGCGCTGCGTGGCGACGAGGCGCGCGAGCACGACGTTCAGCAGGAAGGCCGCGACCGCGAGGAAGATCAGCGGCAGCGTGATCCCGAACACGCGCAGCGAGCGGAACTCGGCTTCGAGGATCTCGTGCGAGCGCTGGCGGTCGCGCCCGACCGCGCCCAGGCCGCCGTAGGGCGCGAGCAGGGTGTCGACCGCCGCGAGCACCGCGGGCCGGCTCGCGCCCGGCGCGAGCGTGAGGACGACGTCGTTGAACGCGCCGCGCATCCCGGCCGCCGCCTCGACGGCCGCGCGCGACATCCACAGCACGCCCACGGCGCGCTCGTCGGACGTCCAACTGGCGGCCGCGGCGAGCTCCCACACGAACTCGGGCGACATGCCGACGCCGACGATGCGCAGCCGGCGCCAGCGGCCGTCCATCACGGCGCTCAGCGCGTCGCCGACGTGCAGGTGGTTCGCCGCCGCGAAGCCCGCGCTCACCACCACCTCGTCGGTGCTGCGCGGGCGCACCATGCGGCCGACCTTCAGGTGCACGCCGTGGAGCGCGGGCTCGCCGTGGTCGGGCACCGAGACCACGCGTCCGCCCGCGGGCAGCGCCAGCCCCGGCACGTCCAGCGAGACCTGCTGCACCACGCGCGTCTCGACCGCGGCGACGCCCGGGATCGCGGCCCCCCGCGCGGCGACGGGGGCCGGCACGCGCGTCGCGGCCGC
>CBHYLO010000670.1:0-2536 GCA_966128675.1 uncultured bacterium
AGTCAAACGAGTAGTTCGTGCCGGAGGAGTGCGACACCGGCCGCCGAGGGCACGGAGCAGGATCCGCCGCGCGCCGCCCGCAGTCCGCAGCGTCTCACTCCCGCACCCTGCCGATCGCCGCCGCGACCTCGGCCCGCCGCGGCGTCACGACGACGCTGTCCGCGGCGCGCAGCGCGTCCAGGCGCCGGCGCAGCGCCGCGTCCTCCGCGCTCTCCTGCGCCGCCGCGTCGGCCGCGGCCTCGCCGGGCGCGTCGGACTCGTCGCCGTAGATCCCCGACGACCCGTCGGGCGACGACGTCGGGACGATGGCCTCGATGCGGTCGCGCAGCACGACCCAGCACCCCGCGCCGCCGTCCTGCGCCCGCGCGACGAGGACGTCCCGGTGGCGGCGCAGCGTGTCCGCGCGCGCCATGATCGCGTTCGCCTCGATCGCGGCCTCCGGCGTGGCCGCGAGGCCCTGCGTCAGCGCGCGCTCCTGCAGCGCCTCCGCGCGCGCCAGCGCGTCGCGCTCCTCCGGCGCGGGCGCCGCGCGGCGGGCGGCCGCCTCCCCCATCACGCGCAGGTAGCGCGCGACGTCGGCGTCCGTCAGCGGCGCGAGCCGCCGCACCTCGTCGAGGGTGCCGAGCCCCGCGCCGCGACAGGACTCGTCGGGCGAGGACGCCGCGACGTCCACGGCCTCGGCGACGTCGTAATCCGCGGCCTCGCCGTCGGCAGGACCGGCGCACGCGGTGCCCAGGAGCGCGGCGGCGAGAAGGACGATCGGCGAGCGGTGGCGCACGGGCGGGACGCGAGAGGATGCATGCGAGGCGAGGTGTCGCGCGGATCGTACGCGCCCACGACGGTCCGTCGCATGAGCAGATCGGCTCATCTCACGCGCGCCCTGACGGCGCGCCGGACGGCGGTCGGCGAACCAAGGGCTACGGATGCTCCGGATCCAAACGAGCACCTCGTGCAGGTCAGGTGCGACGCCGGCCGCCGAGGGCACGAAGCGGGAGGATCCGCAGCCCGCAGCCCGCAGCGCGGTGCTGTCAAACCTCCGTCCCCCGACTGGCGCCGCGCCGCGCCCGGATGCTCTGTACGGCTCCCACGCGCGCGCGCTGCACGCGCTCCGCGCCCTCCTCCCCCGTCACGCCTCCCGCATGACCACCCGACGCGACTTCCTCCGCCAGGGCGGGGCCGCCGTCGGCGCCGCCGCCCTCGCCGGCGGTGCGCTCGGCGGCATCCCGAGCCTGCTCTCGGCCGCGCCGGCCCCGGACGCCCGCGCGCTCGACGCCTTCCAGGATCCCGTCGCCACCAAGGCGCTCATGGCCGCCGCGCTGGAGGCGGCGCGCGCCGCCGGCGCCGGCTACGCCGACGTCCGCGTCAGCCGCCAGCGCCAGAACTTCGTCTTCACGCGCGAGCAGCAGATCCAGAACGTCGTCGACACCGACACGCTCGGCATCGGCGTGCGCGCGCTGGTCGACGGCACCTGGGGCTTCGCCGCCACGCGCGTGCTGACGAAGGACGGCGCCGCCGCCGCCGCCCGCGAGGCCGTCGCCATCGCCAAGGCCACGCGCGTCGCGCGCGACCGCGCCGTCGAGTGGCTGCCGTCGCCCGTGGTGAACGACGCGACGTGGAAGGGCGCCTACACGACCGACCCGTGGGACGTGCCGCTGGAGCAGAAGGCCGACTTGCTGCTGAAGGCCAACGCGAACGCGATGAAGGCGGCGAACGTGAAGTTCGTCAACAGCGGCCTGTTCTTCGTCAAGCACGACCGCGCCTACGCCAACACCGACGGCTCGGTCATCCGCCAGGACTTCGTGCGCACCTGGCCGCAGCTGCAGATCACCGCCGTCTCGCCCGACCGCACCGACTTCCAGAGCCGCGGCAACGTCGTCGCGCCCATGGCGCGCGGCTGGGAGTACGTGCTGGCGAGCGACCTGGTGGGGAACGCGCAGCGGTGGGGCGAGGAGGCGTCGGCGAAGCTCGGCGCCAAGCCGGTGGACGTCGGCCGCTACGACCTCGTGCTCGACCCGGGCAACATGTGGCTCACCATCCACGAGAGCATCGGGCACCCGACGGAGCTCGACCGCGCGATGGGCTACGAGGCCAACTACGCCGGCACCAGCTTCGTCGCGCCGCCGGAGAAGCAGCTCGGCCAGCTGAAGTACGGGCCGGCGTTCATGAACATCCGCGGCGACCGCTCGCAGGAAGGCGCGCTGGCGACCATCGGCTGGGACGACGACGGCGTGAAGCCCGACGACTTCCTGATCGTGAAGAACGGCGTCTTCAACGACTACCAGACGACGCGCGAGCAGGCGCCGTGGCTGCGCTGGTGGTACGAGAAGCAGGGCGCGCCGGTGCGCTCGCACGGCTGCTCGTACGCGCAGGGGTGGGGCGACGTGCAGTTCCAGCGCATGTGCAACGTCTCGCTGATGCCGGGGGAGCGCGACCTGACGCAGGACGACCTCGTCGCGGCGACCGACCGCGGCATCCTGATCGTCGGCGACGGCTCGTTCTCGATCGACCAGCAGCGCTACAACGCGCAGTTCGGCGG
>CBHYLO010000671.1:0-2530 GCA_966128675.1 uncultured bacterium
GCCCCCAACAACTCGTGTTGCGGGTGTCTGCCCCGGGGTGGGGTGGAGCAACCGCCCCCCCCACGGGACCCAGCGGCACTTGTCCGCCGTTCGCGGATCGCTTCCTTGCAGACGCCGTTCGCCGTTCGGGTCCGCGCGTCGACCGGGCGTCAGCCGCGCGACGGGCGGCTGCCGCGCGAGTGCCCCTGCGTGCGCTCGCGGCCCGGCGTGGGCGCGTGCGCCCCGCGCTTGCCGGTGCGCCGCTCGAACACGACCTCGTCGGCGAGGATCATGAAGCGGATGATCTGCCGGCGCACCGCCGCGAACTGCCGGCTGCGGTCGCGGAAGCGGTCGTTCGACACCAGCGACGCGTCGAGCTCCCTGGCGAAGCTGAGGAGGAAGTAGTCCGCGTCGGTGCCGGCGGGCGCCTGGTGGATCTCGCCGCTGCCGACGAGCGACTCGTAGTGCGCGCCGTCGTCGATCTGGTGGCGCAGCGCCGCGTCGGCGACGATGATCGGGGCGAAGCCCTGGGCGATCAGCCGGTCGCGGACGAGCAGGATGTTGGCGAGGCGCGCGCCGCCCTCGGTCGCGTGCGCGACGTTCGAGCCGTCGATGAGCGCCCGCGGGCGCGCGTCCTCGGGGCGGGGAGCGGGCGCCTCGTCCGCTCCGGCGGGTCCGGCCTGGGCCGTGGTCATGCCGCGCTGTCGGGCAAGACGCGTGCGCTTCCTTCCGGGCGCGGCGCGTTCGGCTCCGGCGGGTCCGCGTGGGGCCGGGCCGTTCGCTTCCGGGGCGCCACCCGCCGTCCCCGCACGCGCCACCCGCCCTCGCGCCACCCGAACTCGCCCCGCCCGGATGTCCTCGCCCCGCCACTGGCTCCTCAAGTCCGAGCCCGAGTGCTTCGGCTTCGACCACCTGCTCGCCGCGCCGGACCGCACCACGTACTGGGACGGCATCCGGAACTACCAGGCGCGCAACTACATGCGCGACGAGATGCGGGTCGGCGACCTGGCGTTCTTCTACCACTCGAACGCCGAGCCGGCGGGCGTGGCGGGGATCGTGGAGATCGTGCGGGCCGCCTATC
Source organism: uncultured bacterium (assembly GCA_966128675.1). Taxonomy (GTDB): domain Bacteria; phylum Gemmatimonadota; class Gemmatimonadetes; order Gemmatimonadales; family Gemmatimonadaceae; genus Roseisolibacter. Next base: position 1,061 of record CBHYLO010000671.1, read on the forward strand.
CCGACCACACCGCGTTCGACGCGGACCACGAGCACTTCGATCCCAAGAGCGATCCGGACGAGCCGACCTGGCTGATGGTCGACGTGCGCGCGGTGGCGGCGCTGCCGCGCTTCGTGTCGATCGACGCGCTGCGCGGCGCGCCCGGGCTGGAGCAGATGGTCACCCTGCGGCGCGGCAACCGGTTGAGCATCACGCCGGTGACGCCGCAGGAATGGGCGGTCGTGTGCGCCCTCGGCGGCCTCGACGCTCGGGCGGCGACGACGCGGCGCTGATCCGCCCGATCCGGCCGCGGGGTATTGCGGCCGGGCGCCCGGGGCCGCACCGTCCCACAGCCGCGGCGGCCCGAGTTCGCGCCCCCGCGGCGTCCCGGAGCCCGCGTTCGCCGGTCGTGCCCACGCGCCACCCTCGGTGGCCGCCGAGGATGCCGCATGCGTCGTCGCTGCCCGCTCGTGAACGGCTGCACTAGATTGGCCCGCAGCGCGGGCGCGGCGTCGCCGTCCGCGGCTTGCGTGCGCCAGGACGCGCGGCATCGGGCGCGTCCCGCGGGCACGACGATCGCGACCGCATACCATCCGGGGAGAGCGGCATGAGCCAGACCGATACGACGGCGGCCAGCGCGAAGTCCGCGCAGGCGGCGCCGAGCGCGCTGGAAGTGAAGGACCCGCGCACGCAGCGGAGCTACAGCGTCTCGATGCTCGAGCGCGGCACGGAGGGCGACGAGGCGATCCGCGCGTCCGACCTGCGCCAGATCAAGACGGCCGACGACGACTTCGGCATGATGAGCTACGACCCGGCGTTCATGAACACCGCGTCGTGCAAGAGCGCCATCACGTTCATCGACGGCGACAAGGGGATCCTGCGCTACCGCGGCTACCCGATCGAGCAGCTGGCCGAGAAGTCGACCTTCCTCGAGGTGGCGTACCTGCTGCGCCACGGCGAGCTGCCGACGCAGGACGAGTACCGCAGCTGGGTGCACGACATCACGTTCCACACGTACGTGCACGAGAACATCGCCAAGTTCCTGACGGGCTTCCGTCACGACGCGCACCCCATGGCGATGCTGACGTCGGCGCTGGCGGCGCTGTCGTCGTTCTACCCGCAGGCGAAGGACATCTTCGACCCGGCGCAGCGCTACATCTCGATCATCCGCCTGCTGGCGAAGACGCCGACGATCGCGGCGATGATCTACCGCCACATGAAGGGGCTGCCGATCGTCTACCCCGACAACTCGCTGCCGTACGGCGAGAACTACCTGTCGATGGTGGCGCGCATGTCGGAGCCGCGCTACGAGGCGAACCCGGCGTTCGCCAAGGCGCTCGACGTGCTGCTCATCCTGCACGCGGACCACGAGCAGAACTGCTCGACGAGCGCGGTGCGCGCGGTCGGCTCGTCGCACGTCGACCCGTTCTCGGCCGTCGCGGCGGGCGTCGCGGCGCTCTACGGCCCGCTGCACGGCGGCGCCAACGAGGC
>CBHYLO010000672.1:0-2504 GCA_966128675.1 uncultured bacterium
GACTTCGTGGGCGCGGGGCGCCGCGTGCTCACCGAGACGCGCCTCAGCGCCAGCGCGGTGAACAACGAGGCGACGCCGTACCGCCGCCTGCCGGGTGCGACGGTGCTCGTGCGCTCGGACATCGCGGCCGACGGCGACGCGCTCGCCGACCGCAGCGACGTCGCGGGCCTGGCGCTGGGCGGCGGCCCGTTCGTCGCCAGCGACGAGCGCCGCTGGACGGTGGAGGGCGCCAACGAGACGATCTGGAACGCGCGCGGGCGCCGCCACCGCTTCAAGGCGCTGGCCTGGATGCGCGGCGACGGGCTGCGGCAGGGCGCCGTCGGCAACGCGCTGGGCAACTACACCTTCGCGTCGCTCGACGACTTCGCCGCCAACCGGCCGGCGAGCTACACCCGCACGCTCGTCCAGCCGGAGCGCGCGGGCACGGTGTGGAACGGCGCCGCGGCGCTGGCGCACCAGTGGACGCCGTCGCGCTGGTTCAACGTGCTGTACGGCGCGCGCGTCGAGACGAGCATGTTCGGCGACCGGCCGCCCGCGAACCCCGCGCTGGAGCAGGCGCTCGGCGTGCGCACGGGCGTCGCGCCGACGCGGCTGCACGTCAGCCCGCGCGCCGGCTTCTCGTTCACGTACAACCGCGACCGCGAGAACGGCTCGGGCACCAACCAGAACCCGGTCGGCCGCTTCTACCGCACGACGGCGGGCGTGATCCGCGGCGGCATCGGCGAGTTCCGCGACCTGCTGCGCCCCGGCCTCCTCGCCGACGCGACGGCGAGCACCGGGCTGCCCGGGAGCACGTCGCTGCTCTCGTGCGTGGGCGCCGCGGTGCCGGCCGCCGACTGGTCGCTGTTCGCGAGCGACGCGGGCGCGATCCCCACGCAGTGCGCGGGCGGCGGCGGCATCCTCGCCGAGCGCGCGCCGAGCGTGACGCTCATCGACCCGGGCTACGACGTGCCGCGCTCCTGGCGCGCGTCGCTCGACTGGAACACGAGCTGGCAGCGCCTCCTGCTGCGCGTCAGCGCGCTCGGCTCGTACGACCTGTCGCAGCCGGGCGTGGTGGACGCGAACTTCGCGGGCACGCAGCGCTTCGCGCTCGCCGGCGAGGGGAATCGGCCCGTGTTCGTGACGCCGGCCGCGATCGACGCGGGGAGCGGCGCGGTGTCGGCGACGGAGGCGCGCCGCGCGCCGGAGTTCGGGCGCGTGGGCGTGCGCACGAGCGACCTGCGCGGCTACGGCGGGCAGCTGACATTCCAGGTGTCGCCGGACGTCTTCAAGTTCCGCTCGCGCGCCTCGCTCTTCACGTCGGTCGCGTACACGCTGCAGGGGACGAAGCGGCAGTACCGCGGCTTCGACGGCGCGGCGTCCGGCGACCCGTCGGTGCGCGAGTGGGCGGCCGGGCCGAACGACGCGCGGCACCAGGTCGTCGTGACGGGCGGCTTCAGCACGCGGAAGAGCGGCACGGTGACGCTGTTCGCGCGCACGCAGTCGGGGCTCCCGTACACGCCGGTGGTGCAGGGCGACGTCAACGGCGACGGCCGCAGTGGCGACCGCGCGTTCGTGCCGGCGGTGGCGAGCACGGATGCGCAGCTCTCCGAGCAGCTGCGGGCGCTGCTGGCGGGCGGCGCGCCGGGCGCGCGCGACTGCCTCACCGCGTACGCGGGGCGCATGGCGGCGCGCAACGGCTGCCGCGGCCCGTGGACGCAGACGCTCAACATGCAGTGGCGTCCGCCCATCCCGCGCCGCTGGGCGAGCCGCCTGACGACCAACGTCTACCTGCAGAACGTCCTCGGCGGCATCGACCAGCTGCTGCACGACGACGCGTCGCTGCGCGGCTGGGGCTCGACGGCGACGCCGGACGCGGTGCTGCTGGTGCCGCGCGGCTTCGACGCGGCGGCGCGCCGCTTCCGCTACGACGTCAACCCGCGCTTCGGCGACACGCGCGGCGCGCGCACGCTGCTGCGCGAGCCGTTCCGCCTCAGCATCGACTTCTCGGTCAACCTCGCGGTGGACTACCCGGTGCAGCAGCTGCGCCGCGCGCTGGAGCCGGTGAAGGCGCCCGGCGGCGGCTGGCAGCGCCGCAGCGCCGACTCGCTGGCGGCGTTCTACCTCTCGCGGACGTCCAACATCCACCGCGCGATCCTGGCGGAGAGCGACTCGCTCTTCCTGTCGCGGGCGCAGGTGGCGGCGCTGCAGCGCAACGACTCGGCGTTCTCGGCCGAGGTGCGCGGGATGTACGTGGCGCTGGGGCAGTTCCTGGCCGGCCGGCCGGAGGGGGAGCCGGGGAAGATCGAGCTGGACAGCGTCGCGAAGGTGGAGCGGGCGTACTGGAAGGCGTTCTGGCGGCAGCCGGAGATCGCGGACTCGGTGGTCACGCCCACGCAGCGCGAGCTGTTCCCGATGCTGCGGAACATGGTCGCGACGCCGATGAAGGACCGGGAGAACTCCCAGTGGCAGTTCGGGTATCCAGTCCCGTTCGACCCGAAGGCGAACCAGCGGCCGGTGCCGCG
>CBHYLO010000673.1:0-2502 GCA_966128675.1 uncultured bacterium
TCCGGCTTGAAGCTTCGAGCCGAAGGGTCCGCCTTTTCGTCTCACGCCCCATCGTTCTTCGCCGTTCCGTCCTCCGCTTCACCCGTCCTCCGCCGTATCGTCCTCCGCCTCACCGCGCCGCCAACAGCGCCGCCGCGCCAGCCTGTGCGACCAGCCCGTCCTGCGCCGCGCTCGCGCCGCTGACGCCCACCGCGCCGACGACGACGGCGCCCACCGTCACCGGCACGCCGCCCTCGACGGCGAACATGTCGGGCAGGTTCATGAGCGCGCCCGCGTTGCCGCGGCCGAGCAGCTCGCTCCACGCGCGGGAGGAGCGGCCGTAGCGCGCGGCCGTGCGCGCCTTCGCGCGCGCGACGTCGCAGAGCGCGGGGAGCACGCCGTCCTGCCGCGCCATGGCCACGAGCTCGCCGCCCGCGTCGACCACCACGACGCAGACGCTCCAGCCGTTGCGCGTCGACTCGGCCTCCGACGCCGCGAGCGCGCGCCGCGCGCCGTCGAGGCCGAGCGTGGGCGCCTGGCGCGTCTGCGCGGGGAGGGCCGTGCTCGCGCCGAGGACGAGCAGGACGAGGAAGTCGAGGCGGACGCGCATGGGCGGGGCAGGGATGGACGACGCCGAACGCCGGCGCCCCGCGCGCGCAGGACACCGGCGACGCCGGGCACCGGGGGGGCGGCGCTCAGAGGAAGTAGACGATGATGCGGCGATAGAGCTCGAACACGTCGCTCTCCGGTGGAGGTGATGGGTGCTGGATCGTGCGAACAGGCTAGCGGTGCCGCGCGGAGGCCGGATGGTGCAGGTGCACCATCGAGCGGAAGACGGTGAGGCGGAGGACGATGCCGCGGACGACGATGCGGCGTGCAACGATGGAGCGGAGAGATCCGCCGTCCCGTCCCACGCCCCACCGTCCGCCGCCCCATCGCGCTCGCCCCTCCGCTTCACTCCCGCCGTACCGGGGTCGACACTCGACACGACGCGGGGGCTGGGACCCGCGGCGGTCCTCCGCACTCCCGTCCGACCCCCCATGCTCAAGAGCTTCTTCGGCTCGCGCGGCGCTCGCGTCGACGAGCCACCGAAGGCCACGCCCGCCACGTCCGCCACGTCCGCCGCCGCTCCGGCGGCGGCCGGCGGCGTCCATGCGTCCGGGAGCGTCGCGGCCGCGCTGCCGCCGCTGCCCGACCTGCCGGCGCCGGCGCTGCCGCCCGCCGTCGCGCTGGGCGAGCAGTGGCGCGCGCAGGTGGCGCGCACGACGATCGCGCTGCGCGAGCGCTACCCGCACCGCGACTCGCCGCGCGACCACGCCGAGCGGCTGCTGGTGAAGCTCGCGGTGGACCTGGAGCTGGCGGTGTGGCAGCCGTCGCCGGCGGCGCAGGAGGCGCTGGCGATCATCGGCGATCCGGACGGCGACCCGGCGGCGCTCGTGCGCGTGCTGCAGCGCGACGCCGCGCTGGAGCAGGGCGTGCTGCGCCTCGCGGGGTGCGCGCTGTTCGCGGGCGGCGCGCCGGCCTCGGTGGACGACGCGGTGCGCCGCCTGGGCGCGCAGGGCGTGCCGGTCGCGGTGCTCGCCGGGCTCGCGGAGTCGCTGCAGCAGCGCACGGGCGGGCCGTACGAGCCGATGGCGCAGCAGGTGTGGGCGCACCTCGTGCGCACCGGCCCGCGCGCGCGGGCGATGGCGCGCGCGTTCGGCGTCGCGACGCAGGAGGCCTACCTGCTGGGGCTCGTGCACGACGTCGGGAAGCTCGTGCTGTTCGACCTGCTGAGCGCCCTGCACCAGGAGCTCCGCCGCGACCTGCAGCTCCCCGACGGGCTCGGCGAGGAGGCGCTCGACCTGCTGCACGAGCCGATCGGCGGCCTCGCGCTGCTGCGCTGGGGCGTGGACGCACGCCTCGCGTGGGCGGTCGCGAACCACCATCGCCGCGAGCCGGTGGAGGGCCGCGAGTCGCGCAGCGAGCTGCTGTACGTGGCGGAGCGCACGGGGCGGGGCCGCGCGCCCGACGTGGAGCGGCTGATCGAGGAAGGCGGGCTGCGGACGCCGGGGGGGGCGCATTGCCTCGGCCCTCGAAAGCGCGGCCGATGTCGAGAAGGCGGAGGACGAGAAGGCGGAGAACGGAACGGCGGAGAACGATGGAGCGTGAGACGGTGCGGCGGACCCTTCGAGCGTGACGCTGCACCCCGAGAGGTCCGCTTCATCGTGTCACGCCGTTCCGTCCTCCGTCGTATCGACCTCCGCCGTTCCGTCCTCCGCTTCACCGTCCTCCGTTTCACCGTCACGCCACCCGGCGTCCCAACCGCGTCGCCGCGCACGCCCGCGCGTACGCGCCCGGCGTCACGCCCACCACGCGGCGGAAGCGGCGCGTGAGGTGGCTCTGGTCCGCGAAGCCGGTCGCGAAGGCGACGTCGGCGATGGGGTCGCCGCGGCGCAGGCGCAGCTTCGCCTGCTCGACGCGCACCAGCTCCAGGTAGGCGTGCGGCGGCAGCCCGACGGCGACGCGGAAGGCGCGCGCGAG
>CBHYLO010000674.1:0-2501 GCA_966128675.1 uncultured bacterium
GTCGGTCGGGCCGTCGCCGGCGTCGGGCGTGGGCGCCGGGGCGGGAGCCGCGGGCACGCGCGCGGCGGCGCGGCGCAGCAGCGCGTCCACGCGCGCCAGCAGCTCCATCGCGCTGAACGGCTTGGTGACGTAGTCGTCGGCGCCGTGCGCGAAGCCCTGCAGCTTGTCGGTCTCGTCGCGCCGCGCGGAGAGGATGAGCACCGGCGTGTCCAGCCCGCGCGCGCGGAGCTGCTGCAGCACGGTGTGCCCGTCGCGGTCGGGGAGGCCGAGGTCGAGCACGATCAGGTCGGGACGCTCGCTGGCGATCATCGCGGCCGCCTGGGCGGCGCGCGTGGCGAGCGCGGTGTCGTGACCGCGGCGGCGCAGGTGGTCCTGGAGCGCCTCGGCGATCTCGGAGGTGTCTTCGACGATGAGGATGCGCGGCACGGAACGGCGAGGAGCGTCGACGGCCTGCTGGGACGGGGCCGCCGGGCGCGCGGCCACCCGGAAGCATAGCGGCCACGGCCATGTGGCGTCGACGCCACGACATTCACCATGGGCGGCGGGCCCGGCGCGCGCTATCGTAGCGGACCGCTGCGCCGGGCGATCCGCCGACGGGCGCGGGCCGGTCCCCCTCACCCACCAGCCGCGAGCATCCCATGACTCGTCCAGCCGCCGTCCTCGCCGCCCACGTCGCCGCCGCCGTGCTCCTCGCGGGCTGCCGGAGCGACGACGCCGGCATCGCCCCCCGCCACCCGTCGGACGCCCCGTCGCTGGCGCGCGCGGCGGCGGCCTCGGACGGCGCCTCGAGCCTCACCGCGGAGATCGTCAACGGCGCCGGCGACGTGATCGGCGACGCGCGCCTCACCGAGGACGCGACCGGCACGGTGCACCTGACGGTCCACGTGAAGGGGCTGGCGCCGGGGCTGCACGGGCTGCACGTGCACGCGGTGGGCAGCTGCGTCGGGCCGGCGTTCACGTCGGCGGGCGGGCACTACAACCCCGCGGCGCGCCAGCACGGGCACCTCAACCCGCTCGGCTTCCACGCGGGCGACCTGCCGAACCTGATCGTGAACACGGCCGGCGTGGGGCACCTGAGCGCCAACGTCGAGCAGTTCTCGCTCGCCGCGCTGCAGGACGCGGACGGCAGCGCGCTCGTGATCCACGCCAACGAGGACGACTACCTGACCGACCCCACGGGCAACAGCGGCGGGCGGATCGCGTGCGGGGTGCTGGAGTGAGGCGTGACGGGCCGCGCGGCTGCGGGCGGCGGGTCCTGAACGGCGCACTGCGCTGACAGGATGACGGGATGACCAGGAGGCTCCGTGCAGCGCGATCGACGTCGCGCCGCGCGGAGCCTCCTGGGCGTCTCGATCCGCAGCCCGCCGCCCGCCGCCTCCGGAGTGCCGCTTGCAGGGGAGCCCTCCCGATGTCGCTCCCCGACTTCCTGAACCCGCTGCCGCCGACGCTGCGCGCGCTGGCGATCGCGGCCCTCGCGGCGCTGGTCGGCCTGCTCGCGCACGCGCTGCTCTACCGCGGGCTGCTGCGCCTGGGGCGGCGCGTGCCGGGCGTGCTGGTGTTCGACGGCGCGCTGCTGCACCGCACGCGCACGCCGATGCGCGCGTTCCTCCCGCTGCTCGCCGTCCAGACGGCGCTGCCGCTGCTGCGCGCCGCGATGTCGCGGCCGGCCGAGGAGACCGCGGAGCGCGCGCTGTACGTCCTGCTGGTGGGCGCGGGCGCGTGGGTCCTGCTGGCGCTCACGCGCGTCCTCGACGACGTCGTCGAGCGGCGCTACGACATCGAGGTCGCCGACAACCTGCACGCGCGCCGCGTGCGCACGCGCGTCGGGCTGCTGCGGCGCGTGCTGGTCGTCGTCATCGTGGTCCTCGCGCTCGGCGCGGTGCTGATGCGCTTCCAGGGCTTCCGCGCGCTGGGCGCGGGGCTGCTGGCGTCGGCCGGCGTCGTCGGCATCATCGTCAGCATCGCGGCCCAGCGCCCGCTCGGCAACATCGTGGCGGGGGTGCAGCTCGCGCTGTCGCAGCCGATCCGCGTGGGCGACGCGGTGGTGATCGAGAACGAGTGGGGGACGGTCGAGGAGATCAACCTCACCTACGTGGTGGTGCGCATCTGGGACCAGCGCCGCCTCGTGCTCCCGATCAGCCACTTCTTCGAGCGGCCGTTCCAGAACTGGACGCGCTCCTCCGCGCAGGTGATCGGGACGGTGTTCCTGTACGTGGACTACACGGCGCCCGTGGCCGCCATCCGCGCGGAGTTCGACCGCGTGGTGCGCACGTCGCCGCACTGGGACGGCCGCGTCGCGCAGCTGCAGGTGTCGGACGCCAGCGAGCGCGCGATGCAGCTGCGCGCGATCATGAGCGCGGGGAACGCGGGCGCCGCGTGGGACCTGCGGTGCGACGTGCGCGAGCGGATGATCGACTGGCTGCAGCGCGAGCATCCGGCGGTGCTGCCGCGCGTGCGGGTGGACGGCGGGGGTGGCTCCGTCGCGACGTGAGCTGCGGGCT
>CBHYLO010000675.1:0-2498 GCA_966128675.1 uncultured bacterium
CCACGCTCGGGCATGGGGGGGGGGGGGGCCCCCCCTGGTGGTGGGCCGGGGGTGGGGGCCGCGGCGGCCCCCGCCCCCCGCGCGCCCTTCAGCTGCCGCGTGCGGTCAGCTCGCGATCTTGTAGCGGAACGAGTACACGCCCGGCTTGGCCACCTCGACCTTCGCCGTCTTCTTCTCGCCCGCCGCGACCGGGCCGACGCTCACCTGCTGCGTGTCGATGACCGCGCCCGCCTTGTCGAGGAACTCGACGGTCAGGTTGACGGTCTTCGGGCCGGCCGCGGGGGCCGCGGCGGGCTTCGCGCCGGCGCGCGCCGGTGCGGCGGCGGCGGTCTTCCCCAGGTTCTCCACGCTCAGGCCGAGCGTCGACTTCGCGTCGCCGCGCGTGAACTCGGTGAACGTGACCTTCACCGGCATCTCGCTCGAGAGGCGGTTGTACTTGAGGAGCGAGTCCGTGAACGCCTTCTTCTGCGCCGGGTTCTTCGACGCGTTCGCGATGCCCTGGTAGGCGATGGCGATGAAGAGGTAGTTGTCCGGGTTGCCCGGGTCGACCTCGAGCAGGCGCTGCGTGATCGGCAGCATCGGCTCGTACTGCTTCAGCTGCATGTAGGTCGCCGCGAGGTTGTTCAGCGCGTCGCGCTGCAGCTTGTTCTGCTCCAGCGCCGCGGCGAACAGCTTGGCCGCCGCCTCGTGCTTGTTGGCCTGCGACGCCGCGACGCCGGCCTGCGTCAGCGCCATGTCGCCGAACTTCGCCGCGTCCGCGAGGACCGCGTCGTAGTTGCCCGACTCGATGAGCGCGTTGGCCTGCGTGAAGCGCGCGGCCTGGATGTTCTGCTCGGCCGCCACGCGCAGGTCCTTCATCGACGTGTCGTTGGCCGTCAGCGCGAGCACGCGGTCGAAGTGCTGGCCGGCGCCGGCGTAGTCCTTCTTCGTCAGCGCCACCGAGCCGAGGATGTGGTGGCTGAACGGGCTCTCGGGCACCACGATCGCGGCGCGCGTCGCGTAGTACTGCGCCGAGTCGAGCTGCTGGTTGTTGAGGTTCGTGAGCGCCGCGTTGATGACGTTGCGCCACGCGAACTGGCGGACCTGGAGCGCGTTCTCCGCGCAGCCCGGCTTCGCCGCCTCGACGACCTTCACCGTCGAGTCCACGAGCTTCAGCAGGTCCACCGGCCCGCTGCCCGCGAGACCGAGGTCGGCGCGCGTCGCGTTGTTCGCCAGGCGCACGTCCTGGGCGAGCATCGTGTACGCCTGCGCGAGCGTGAACGCGGTGCCGACGGGGTTCTCCTTCGCCGCCTTCGGGTCGCCGGAGACCTTCGAGATGACGTCGCGCAGCGCCTTGTTCTTGGCGGCCGTGTCGGTGGTGGCCTGCACGCGCGTGATCGTGAACACGGCCTGGGCGAGCGAGCCGGGCTTGTTCTGGTCGACGTCGCACGTCGCCGCGGCGCCCTGCGCACCCGCGGGGGCGACGGCAGCGAACAGCGCGGGCGCGAGCGCGCCGAGGAAGGGCACGGCGCGACGGAAGGAACGGTTCATTGGAGAGGGACCACGGGTCGCGGACGACGCGCCGCGGGGACCGGGCGCGCGAGGAACAGCCGCAAAATATACCGGAAGTGCGCACATCGGTTCCGCGTGGCGGCCCCAAACCTGCGCGGCCGCCCCGGCGCCCGTCGCCCCCGCGGCCGCGGCCGCCTTAGCTTTGCCCCCATGGATCGACTCCGCACCCGCTTCCTCGTGGTGGGGACCGGCGTGGCCGGCCTGCACACCGCGTGGCGCGTGGCGGAGCAGGGCGACGACGTCCTCCTGCTCACCAAGCGCACCCTCTTCGACTCCGCCACGGCCTACGCCCAGGGCGGCATCGCGGCCGCGCTCGGCGCCGGCGACTCGCCGGCGCTGCACCGGAACGACACGCTCGCGGCCGGCGCGGCCCTCTGCGATGCGGCCGCCGTCCAGGTGCTCGTGGAGGAGGGCCCCGACCGGGTGCGCGAGCTGCACGCCGCCGGCGCCGACTTCGACCTCACCGACGCTGGCCGCTTCAAGCTCGGCAAGGAGGCCGCCCATTCGCGCCGCCGCATCGTCCACGCGCAGGGCGACCAGACCGGCGCCGAGGTCGCCCGCACGCTGGTCGAGCGGGTGCACGCGAGTCCGCGCGTCCGGGTGCTGGAGCACGCCCGCGTGCTCGACCTGATCGTCGAGGGGGAGGGCGAGGAGCGGCGGTGCGTCGGCGTCCGGGCCAGCGTGGAGGGGCGCGCGACCGAGATCCTGGCCGACGCGACGGTGCTGGCGACCGGCGGCTGCGGCCAGGTCTACCGCTACACGACCAACCCGCAGGTGGCCACCGGCGACGGGCTGGCGATCGCCTTCCGGGCGGGCGTGACGCTCTCGGACATGGAGTTCGTCCAGTTCCACCCGACGGCGCTCGACACACCCGAGAACCCGCTCGTGCTGATCTCCGAGGCGGTGCGCGGCGAGGGGGCGACGCTGGTGAACGCGCGCGGCGAGCG
>CBHYLO010000676.1:0-2483 GCA_966128675.1 uncultured bacterium
CGCGGGGGCGGCCCGGGCGGGGCCCGCGCCCCCCCCCCCCGCGGCTCCAGCGACGCGCGCCGGTACGCGCGCACCGCGAAGAACACGAGCAGCGCCGCGAGGATCGCCACGATCGTCCAGTGGACCGCGGGGACCTCCAGCGCCTCCGCCGCGCCGGCCTTCAGCGCGTACCACCAGCCGCGCGCCCGGTCCCACAGCGACTGCGCGCGGGTCGGCTGGTACGGCGCCGTGCGGAAGATCGCGTCGAGCGTGTCGCGCACCGCGCGCGGCGTCGCCGGCGCGCCGGGCGCCACGAGCGGCATCGGCGGCGCGACGCTCAGAGCGACGCCGGCGCGGCGGCTCCGAGGTCGTCGGCCATCAGCTCCAGGTCCAGCCCCTCGCGGCGCACGCGCAGGTCGTAGTACATCAGCGTCGTGACGATCGGGATGATCGGGTAGACCATCACGCTGCCGAGGGAGCCCAGCACGACCGTCACCGCGAGCACCGCCTTCTGCCCGCCGGTGAGCGCGGCGAGGATGCCGATCAGCATCTGCAGCCCGAACATCGCGACGAAGAGCAGCAGCCACGCGAGCCCGATCCCGCCGAGCACGCGCCAGAAGCTGCCCTTCGTCAGCGACCAGCTGCGGCCGATGCCGCCGAGCGGCCCCTCCTCCTCGAGCACCGAGCCCTGGGCCGCCGCGGCGGTGCGCACGAGCACGAAGATGCCCGGGAGCAGCAGGAAGACGCCGGCGATCGCCGCGGCGGCGAAGCGCAGCAGCTGGCCGATCGCCGTCGCCGGCAGGCGCGACGCGACGTGGCCCAGCGCCTCGGTCGGCGTGGTCGGGCTGCCGTGGTACGCGTCCGCGGTCAGCCGCACGTACACGCCCTCGGCGATCGCGTAGGTCACGAAGCCCACCAGCATGATCCCGATGCGCGGGCCCGAGAACGGGTCCTGCGCGGCGAGCGCCTGGAGGTCGCTGCCCCAGCCGGTGGACGCGAGCAGCAGCAGGTTGGCGAGCAGGCCGGGGATCGCCGCCACGGCCGAGACGACGAGGAAGCTGCCGTACTGCTGGCGGAGGATGCGGACCGCGGCGTCCACGAGCTCGGACGCGGTGCGCGGACGGAGGGTGGAGACGTTCATCGGCGTGGGGTGGGGGCACGCCGTCCCGCCGGCCGGCGGCGTCGCCGGCCACGGTCGAGCTCGCGCGGCCACGCCGTATGTGTAACCCCCGCGACGGCGCGCGGCGAGGGCGCGCCGCCCTGGCCCGCGCGCGCGCGTCCGAGACTCGAACGGGGCATGGCTCGTCCGTGGTGCGTGGCGCCGTCGACCGCGCCGGCTCCAACGTCTCCCGCTCACGCCTCCCGTGTCCGTCAACACCCGCTCCCGCACCGGCTGCGCCGTCTGCGAGGCGCTGCCCACCGTCCCCCAGGGCGCCGGTCGCCTGCACCTCTGGCTGCCCAGCCCCCACGGCGTCGCCAAGACCGTCGCCGTCGCACGCCGGCTCGGGCTGGAGGCGGTCACCGGCGAGGCCTTCGGCGTCGCGCTCACGATCGCCGAGGATGCGCTGGCCGCCACGGTGGTCGCCGTCACCGACGCGCTGACCGCGCTCGAGGCGGACGACACGCGCGTGCTGTTCACGGCGGGCGGCGCGGCCCTCGCGGCCACCGACGTGGGGCGCGTCTCGGCGCTGTCGCGCTTCCACGCGCTGCTCGACTCCAAGTGGCTGGTGGACGTCATGGAGGCCGAGCGCCTCGCGTCACTCTTCCAGCCCATCGCGCTCGGCGCCGACCCGTCGGTCGTCGTGGGGCACGAGGCGCTGCTGCGCGGCGTCGACACGGACGGCTCACTGATGCCGCCGATCCGCCTGTTCGAGGCCGCCCGCCGCGCGGGGCTGCTCTTCCCGCTGGACCTCGCGGCGCGGCGCACGCACATCGCCAGCGCGGCGCGCCTGTCGCTCGACGGGCTGCTCTTCCTGAACTTCACGCCGACGGCGATCTACGACCCGGCGATGTGCCTGCGCACCACCGTGGCCGCCATCGACGCCGCGGGCATCGCGCACGAGCGCGTCGTGTTCGAGGTGGTGGAGTCCGAGGGCGTCGCCGACACCGACCACCTGCGCGCGATCCTCGACTACTATCGCGCCGCCGGCTTCCGCGTCGCGCTCGACGACGTCGGCGCCGGCTACTCGTCGCTCAACCGGCTGCACCTGCTGCGCCCGGACCTGCTGAAGCTCGACCTGCAGCTCGTGCGCGACGTGCACGCCGATCCGTACAAGGCCGTCGTCGCCGAGAAGGTGCTGGAGCTGGCGGCCACGCTGTCGATCCCCGTGCTGGCGGAGGGCGTCGAGACCGCCGAGGAGCTGGCGTGGCTGCAGCAGCGCGACGTCACCTACGTGCAGGGCTACCACATCGGGCGCCCGGCGGCCGCGCCGCGCCCCGTGGTCGCCGCTCTGGCGCAGGCGGCGGGGCTGCCGTCCTGGCTGGAGCGCGGCGAGGCGGCGCTG
>CBHYLO010000677.1:0-2477 GCA_966128675.1 uncultured bacterium
GCCGCCGCAGACGATCGCCGCCAGCGCGCCGGCCGGCACGCCCGCGTCGTCCAGCGCGGCCGCGACCGCGGGCATCAGCCGCTCCTCGTCCGCGCCGCGCATCGCCGCCGACCGCTCGGCCACGACCACACCGGCGCGCAGCACGGCGACGCTCGCGGCGGCGGTGCTCGCGTCGAGCGCGAGGATCGCGTCGTCCGTCCGATTCCAGTCGCGCACGGGCGTCACCCGGCGAGCAGCAGGCGGCGCGACGCGTCGCCCGGCAGGTGCTCGAGATCGAGCGGGACGTGCCCCGGCAGGCGGTCGCCCGCGCGCTCCGGCCACTCCACGAGGACCAGCGCGTGCGCGCCCATCACGTCGTCCCAGCCGATGTTCTCCAGGTCGCGCACGTCCTCCAGCCGGTAGAGGTCGAGGTGGTACACCGGCCCGCGCGCCGACGCGTACTCGTGCACTAGCGCGTACGTCGGGCTCGTGACCTCGGCCGTGACGCCGTAGCCGCGGCAGATCGCCTGCACGAGCGTCGTCTTCCCCGCCCCGAGGTCGCCGGCGAGCGTGACGACCATGGGCGCGTGGGCCGCGCGCCCGAAGCGCTCGCCCCACCCGTCCAGCTCCTCGCGCGTCAGCGCGATGCGGCTGCGCCCCGCGAGCGGCGGGACGCGCGGCCCGTGATGGCCGCCCGGCGTCGTGTTCCCGGCGTCCACGTCAGCGCTCCGCGCGCAGCGCGGCGAGCCCGCCGCCGCGGCTGCCGCCGCCGGCCGCCGACGACCCGCCCATGCGCGCCTTCACCTCGAACAGCTGGTCGCGCAGCCGCGCCGCCTGCTCGAAGTCGAGCGCCTTCGCGGCCTCCTTCATCTCCGCCTCCAGCTCCGCGATGAGGGTCGCCGGATCCTTCGTGTCGTAGCCCGGCGCGCGCTCGGCCACCTTCGCCGCCGCCTTCTTCTTGCCGCGGCCGCGCCCCTTCTCCTCCTGCTCCTCCTCGCGCTCCTCGCGGGCGTCGGCCACGCGCGTCACGAAGCGCACGTGCTCGATGCTCTTCTCGACGCTGAACGGCGTGATCCCGTGCTCCTCGTTGTGCGCGATCTGCGTCTCGCGGCGGCGCGCCGTCTCGTCCAGGCAGCGCTGCATCGAGCCCGTGATGCGGTCCGCGTAGAAGATCGCGCGGCCGTTCACGTTGCGGGCGGCGCGGCCCACGGTCTGGATCAGCGAGCGGTCGCTGCGCAGGAAGCCTTCCTGGTCGGCGTCGAGGATCGCCACCAGCGACACCTCCGGCATGTCGAGCCCCTCGCGCAGCAGGTTAATGCCCACCAGCACGTCGAACTCGCCCAGCCGCAGCCCGCGCACGATCTCGACGCGCTCGATCGCGTCGATGTCGGAGTGCATGTACTTCACCCGCACGCCGACCTGCTGCAGGTAGTCCGTGAGGTCCTCGGACATGCGCTTGGTGAGCGTCGTGACCAGCACGCGCTCCCCGCGCCGCTCGCGGATGCGGATCTCGTTCAGCAGGTCGTCGACCTGGCCCTTCACCGGCCGGATCTCGATCTCGGGGTCGATGAGGCCCGTCGGGCGGATCACCTGCTCGACGACGATGCCCTCCGAGAGGTCGAGCTCCAGCTCACCCGGCGTGGCCGACACGGCGACCATGCGCGGCGTCAGCGCGAGGAACTCGTCGAAGATCAGCGGGCGGTTGTCGAGCGCGCTCGGCAGCCGGAAGCCGTAGTCGACGAGCGTCAGCTTGCGCGCGCGGTCGCCGTTGTACATGCCGCGGATCTGCGGCAGCGTGACGTGGCTCTCGTCCACCACCACGAGGAAGTCCTCGGGAAAGTAGTCGAAGAGGCAGGCGGGACGCTCGCCGCCCTCGCGGCCCGAGAGGTGGCGCGAGTAGTTCTCGATGCCCGCGCACGTCCCGATCTCGAGCATCATCTCGATGTCGAAGTTCGTGCGCTGCTCCAGCCGCTGCGCCTCCAGCAGCTTCCCCTCGCTGCGCATGATCGCGAGGCGCTCCTCGAGCTCCGCGCGGATCGCCTTCACCGCGCGCTCCAGGCTCGGGCGGTTCGTGATGAAGTGCTTGGCGGGGTAGACGGCCGTCTTCTCGAGCGTCGCGATCGTCTCGCCGGTGAGCGCGTTGATCTTCGAGATGCGCTCGATCTCGTCGCCCCACAGCTCCACGCGCACGCCCTGCTCCTCGTACGCCGGCAGGATCTCCACCGTGTCGCCGCGCACGCGGAAGGTGCCGCGCTCGAACGCGACGTCGTTGCGGCTGTACTGGATGGCCACCAGCTGCCGCAGGATCTCGTCGCGCGCGACCTGCTGGCCGCGCTGCAGCTCGACCATGCGCGCCTTGTACTCGACCGGGTCGCCGAGGCCGTAGATCGCGCTCACCGTGGAGACGATGATGACGTCCTCGCGCTCCATCAGCGACGACGTGGCGCGCAGCCGCAGCCGGTCGATGTCCTCGTTGATCGACGCGTCCTTCTCGATGT
>CBHYLO010000678.1:0-2468 GCA_966128675.1 uncultured bacterium
GGACCGCCAGGCGCGCCGGCCGGCGCTCGTGCAGCTCTGGTGGACGCTGCGCGACTACGCCACGCGCGTCTGGGACAACTCGGGCGAGGACAACGTCTTCTTCCTCGCCGGCGGGATCGCGTTCAACCTCCTGCTGACGGTCGTCCCGTTCGCGCTGCTGCTCGTCACCGGCCTCGCGTACCTGCTGAACCAGTCGGCGGAGTCCTCGACGCAGACGGTGTCGCAGCTGCTCGACCAGCTGCTCCCGGGCACGCTCACCGCCGGCCGCGAGCTGATGCACGGCGTCATCGGCGAGGCGATCGCCACGCGCGGCAAGGTCGGCGTGCTCAGCGCCGTCGGCTTCGTCTGGTTCAGCACGCGCCTCTTCGGCTCGCTGCGCAGCGTGCTCGCCGACGTGTTCGACATCGAGCAGGAGCGCGGCATCGTCGCCGGGAAGATCTTCGACGTCCAGATCACGATCATCTCGACGCTGCTGGTGGTCGTCTACACCGCGCTCTCCGCGTACCTGGCCATCGCCACCACGCGCGGCGTCGCGATCCTGCAGCGCGCCGGCGTGCGCTCGGACCTCATGGGCGCGTTCGAGTACTGGGTGGGGCGCGGCGTCGCGTTCGCGTTCATCGTCGCGATGTTCTACGGCCTCTACAAGTACCTCCCGAAGCGCCGCATCCGGTGGCAGTCCGCGCTGCTCGCCGCGATGTTCGCGGGCGCGGGGCTGGAGCTCGCGAAGGCCGCGTTCGGCGCCTACATCCGCTCGTTCGATCCGGGCTCGCTGTACACGGGGACGCTGGCGGCGTCGGTGATCGTGGTGTTCTGGGTCTACTACGCCGCGCTGATCTTCATCCTCGGCGGCGAGGTGGGGCAGGTCTACGAGCTGCGGCGCACGCGGCGCCTGCAGCGCGCGGTGCTCGAGGACTGAGGCGGCCCCAACGGCGCGACCGCCGGCCCCGACCGGCGATCTCGTTGTCCCGCCGGCACTTCAGCGGCGAAGGCCGAGCCTGCCAGGGTGGCCCGAAGGTTGCCCTTACTCGGCGCGCCACCCACCCACAGCCCAGGAGGCCACCGTGCGCAAGCTCGCTCTCGTCCTTTCCGTCGCCGCCGCCACCACGCTCGGCGCGTGCAAGAAGACCGGGGAAGGGGAGTACCAGGTCAAGACGCCCGACGTCGACGTCAGCACCGACACGACGACGATCAAGACGCCGACGGTGGACGTCGGCACCAAGATCGACACGATCAACACGCCCGTCGTCGGCACCACGAAGGACACGCTGATCATCGACCGTCCGACGGCCGGCACCAAGCAGACCGAGGTCAAGGTCCCGACGGTCGACGTCAAGCGCCCGTGATCCACGCGTCGGTGATCGACGCGTAGGCTTCCTCAGTTCGGCG
This sequence comes from uncultured bacterium, assembly GCA_966128675.1. Classification (GTDB taxonomy): domain Bacteria; phylum Gemmatimonadota; class Gemmatimonadetes; order Gemmatimonadales; family Gemmatimonadaceae; genus Roseisolibacter. The sequence continues at coordinate 1,387 of CBHYLO010000678.1, forward strand.
GCACCACGCGCGGCCCGCATGCTCATGCGGGCCGCGCGTGTTTAGCTTGCCGCCATGCCGACGCCCAACACCTCCGACGCGGTCCGCATCGACCTGCGCAGCGACACCGTCACGCGCCCCACCCCCGAGATGCGCCGCGCGATGGCCGACGCGGAGGTCGGCGACGACGTCCTCGACGGCGATCCCACCGTCCAGCGCCTCGAGGCGCGCGTGGCCGAGCTGCTGGGGAAGGAGCGGGCGTACTTCTTCCCGAGCGGCACCATGGCCAACCAGGCCGCCGTGTGGCTGCTCGCGCGGCGCGGCACCGAGGTGCTGCTGGACGCGGAGTCGCACCTGATCCAGTGGGAGCACGCGGGGCTTGCGGCGCTGGCGGGCGTGCAGATCCGCGCGGTGCCCCCGGGCGCCGGCCGCCGCGTGATGGACGCCGCGTCGCTCACGGCGACGATCCGCCCGCCGTCGCTGCACGCGCCCAGGGCGAGCCTCGTCTGCTTCGAGAACACGCACAACGGCGCGGGCGGGGTCGTGACGTCGGCGGCGGACCTGCTGGCGATGGCGGAGGTCGCGCGCGCGCACGGGCTGCCCATCCACATGGACGGCGCGCGCCTGTGGAACGCCGCCGTCGCGACCGGCACGCCGATCTCGCACTTCGCCGACTGCGCCGACACGGTGATGGTCTCCTTCTCGAAGGGGCTCGGCGCGCCGGTGGGCGCGGTGCTCGCCGGCTCGTCCGACGCGCTGGCCGACGCGTGGGTGGTGCGCAAGCGCATGGGCGGCGGCATGCGGCAGTCGGGCATCCTGGCCGCGGCGGCGCTGCATGGCCTCGAGCACCAGTGGCCGCGGCTCGCCGACGACCACGCGCGCACGCGCGCGCTCGCGGACGCGATCGACGGCGTCGGGGGCGCGCGCGTCGTGCCGCCGGACACGAACATCCTCATGGTCGACCTGCCGCACCCCGTGGTGCCCGCGGTGGTGGCGCGCGCCGCCGAGCACGGCGTGCTGCTCTCGCCGTGGACGACGACGCGGCTGCGCGCGGTGACGCACCGCGACGTGGACGACGCGATGATCCGCCGCGCGGGCGAGGT
>CBHYLO010000679.1:0-2461 GCA_966128675.1 uncultured bacterium
TGAACCGCCGCGCCCTGCCGGTTATACTTCCGGCCGACCCCGATCCTGGATCCATGCCCGAGTTCGTCGGCACCCCCAGCGGCGAAGGCCGCCGCTTCGCGGTGGTCGCCAGCCGCTTCAACGAGTCCATCACGCAGAAGCTCGCCGAAGGCGCGGTGGACGCGTTCACGCGCCACGGCGCCGCCTTCGACGACGTCGACGTGATCTGGGTGCCCGGCGCGTGGGAGCTGCCCGCCGCCGTGCGCCACGTGCTCGCGAGCGGCCGCTACGACGCCGCCGTGGCGATCGGCGCGGTGGTGCGCGGCGAGACCCCGCACTTCGACATCGTCGCCGGCGAGGCGGCGCGCGGCGTGGCCGACGCGGGCGCCGAGTACGACGTGCCCGTCACGCTCGGCCTGCTGACGACCGACGACATGGCGCAGGCCGAGGCGCGCGCGGGCGGCGCGCACGGCAACAAGGGGTGGGACGCGGCGATGGCGGCGATGGAGATGGCCGACCTGTTCGCGATGCTCGACTCCGCGTCCGAGGCCGAGGGCGAGCTGGCCGGCGGCGACGAGGACGCGGGCTGATGGCCCGCATCGAGAGCCGCGCCCGCGGCCGCGCGCTGCAGGCGCTGTACGCGTGGGACGTGCGCGGCCAGGAAGGGCTGGAGCGCGTCGCGACCGCGGTGTGGGACGACCTCGCGATCGGGCCGGAGGAGCGCAAGTTCGCGTCGCAGATCGTCGGCGTCGTCATGCGGCAGGGCGCGGACATCGATCGGGCGCTGACCGAGGTCACCGCCAACTGGCGGCTGGAGCGCCTGGGCGCGATCGAGCGCTGCGTGCTGCGGCTCGCGGCGGCGGAGCTGATCCGCGGCGAGACGCCGCCGAAGGTCGTGATCCAGGAGGCCGTGCGCCTCGCGGAGCGCTACGGCAGCGCGCAGAGCGCGCGCTTCGTGAACGGCGTGGTGGACGCGCTGGCGCGTCGGATGGGCCGACTGTGACGGCATGGTCCTCCTCGGCGCTCGACGCTCGACGCTCGGCGCTCACGTCGCTGCCGAGTCGGAGTGAGCGCCGAGCGCGGAGCGCCGGCGGTTCGGGGAGCCCGCGCCGTTGAGGATCCTGCTCGTCAACTGGCAGGACCGCGAGAACCCGCAGGCCGGCGGCGCCGAGATCCACCTGCACGAGGTCTACGGCCGCGTCGCCGCGCTCGGCCACGAGGTGACGCTGGTGTGCGGCGGCTGGCCGGGGTGCCCGCCCCGCGCGCGCCTGGACGGCATCGACGTGTACCGCGTCGGGACGCGCCAGACCTTCCCGTTCCTCGCGCGGCGCTTCGCGCGCCGCGTGGTGCGGCCGGAAAGCTTCGACGTCCTGGTCGAGGACATCAACAAGGTCCCGATCTACGCCGGCACGTGGGGCGCGCCGCGGACCGTGGGGCTGGTGCCGCACCTGTTCGGCGACACGGTCTTCCAGGAGGCGCCGCTGCCGCTGGCGGCCGCCGTGTGGCTGGCCGAGCGGCCGCTGCCCTGGGCGTACCGCGGGATGCCCTTCCAGGCCATCAGCGAGAGCACGGCGGAGGACCTGGCGGCGCGCGGCATCCCGCGCGAGCTGGTCCGCGTGATCTACTGCGGCATCGACGCGCAGGCGTTCACGCCGGCCCCCGAGCGCCGGTCGCCGACGCCGCTGTTCGCGTACCTGGGCCGCCTGCGGCGCTACAAGGGCGTGGACCTGGTGATCCGGGCGTTCGCGCGGGTGCGCGACCCGGCGGCGCGCCTCGTGATCGCGGGGAGCGGGGACTACCGGCCCGAGCTCGAGCGGCTCGTGGACTCGCTTGCGCTCTCCGGGCGCGTGGAGTTTCTTGGGTTCATCGGCGAGGCCGAGAAGCTGGACCTGCTGCGCCGTGCCTGGGCGCTCGCATTCGCGTCGCCGAAGGAGGGGTGGGGGATCACGAACCTCGAAGCCGCCGCGTGCGCCACGCCGGTCGTCGCCTCCAACTCGCCGGGGCTCCGCGAGAGCGTCCGCGACGGCGAGACCGGCTTCCTCGTCCCCCACGGGGACGTCGCCGCGATGGCCGCCCGCTTCGAGGAGCTGGCCGCCTCCCCCTCACTGGTCGCGACGCTCGGCGCGCAGGGCCGACGGTTCGCCGAGACGTTCACGTGGGAGCGCGCCGCGCAGGAGACGGCCGCGCATCTCGCCGAGGTGGTCGACGCATGAGCGCGCCCGCTGGCGTGTCGCAGCGGGGCGCGGAGGAGGGTAGCCCATTGCACATCGTCTTCCAGATCCATCACGCGGACGCGAGCGAGCCCCTGCAGCAGAAGGCGGCACGGGCCATCGAGAAGCTCGCGACCAGGCTGCGCGGCGCGGTGGACGCGACCGTGCGCATCGCCGGCGGCGGCGCGATGCAGCGCGTGGAGATCGCGGTGAGACGGCCCCGCCGGCGCGCGCTGGTGGCGGTGGGCACGGATCGGCAGGTGGACGGCGCG
>CBHYLO010000680.1:0-2458 GCA_966128675.1 uncultured bacterium
TGGTTTGGTTATGTGTTTTCCAATGCTAATCGGGGGGGCGGCTGCGGACTGCGGCCGGCGGGTCGGACCGCCGGGGCGCCCCGCGCGGCCGTGGATCCGCAGCCCGCAGCCCGCAGCGCCGTGGGCGCGCAGTCGCCGTCAGGCGACCTTCGTCCCGTCCGGCACCCGCGCGTCCGGCGCCAGCAGCACGACGTCGCCCGCCGCGGGCACGCCGCCCAGCACCAGCACCTCGCTGACGTAGCCGGCGACCCGCTTGGGCGGGAAGTTCACCACCGCTACCACCTGCCGGCCCACCAGCCCCGCCGCGTCGTAGCGCCGGGTGAGCTGCGCGCTGGAGCGCCGGCGGCCGAGCTCGGGGCCGAAGTCGATCTCCAGCTTCAGCGCGGGCACGCGCGCCTCGGGAAACGGCTCGGCGACGACGACGGTGCCGACCCGCAGGTCGACGGCGAAGAACTGCTCGGGCGGGACGGGCGCGGACGCCATGAGGGACGGGGACAGGGGACGGTGAGCGCAGGCGGCGACGCCGCGGCAGGCGCCTTGCGACGGGCCGGCCGCATGAGCCAGTACGAGCGCCACGTGTTCGTGTGCGACGGCAAGCGGTGCGGCCGCGACGGGAGCGAGGACGTGCGCGACGCGCTGAAGGAATGCGTGGCGCGCGCGGGACTCAAGAAGCGGGTGCGGATCAATCGCGCCGGCTGCCTGGGCCAGTGCGGCCACGGGCCGATGGTCGTCGTCTACCCCGAGGGCGTCTGGTACGCGGGCGTCGACGCCGCCGGCGGCCGCCGTGTCGGCGAGGAGCACCTCATCGGCGGCCGCGTCGTCAGCGCGCTGCGCTACGTCGCCCCGCCCGGCGACAACAAGCGGTGACGGCGCTGCCCGCCTCCGCGCTCCCGGCCTCCGCGCTGCGGGTGGACGGCGCCGCGATCGTCTACCGCCTGTACGACGTCGGCTACGAGATCGCGCTCGACCGCGCCCTGGACCTGCTGGCCGCCAGCGCCCCCGAGCGCGTGCGCCCCATCCGCGGCGAGGCGCAGGCCATCCAGATCGTGAACCCGCCCGTGACGGTCATCCTCGGGCACGAGCAGGTCGCGGTGGGCGACGTCGTCCGGCCCGTGGAGCTGTCCGCGCGCATCTTCGACTTCGGCGTCGTCTCGCTGCGCGCGCGCGTCGACCTGCCGCCCGCGCTGCCGTGGGACGACTTCACCGCGCTCGGCAGCGCGCTGGAGACCGCGCCGGCCATCGCCACCTCGTTCGCGCACCACCTGCGGCTGCTCTCGGAGCGCATCGCCGCCGCGATCGAGCGTCCCTCGCTCGCGCCGCAGACCGAGGACTTCGTCGTCTACCGCGTGGGCCGGCTGCTCGGCCCCGACGGCGCGACGGTGTCGCCGCAGACGCTGCGCGACGAGGACGTGGCGCCGCTGCTGCTGAACGAGACGCGCCCGCTCTCCGCGGCGGCGCGCCGCGAGCTGCTGCCGCACCGCTTCTCGTACTACGAGGACGACCTCGCGATCCTCAGCTGGGAGAACGCGCTGGTCGTCGAGCCGCGCGTGCACGACGCCGACGTGCAGTTCGTGCTGGAGTTCGCGAACGCGCAGCTGCTGGAGCTGCGCTACTACGACGCGATGCTCGACGCCGAGCTGCCGCGCATGTACGACCGGATCGCGGCGCTGCGCCGCGGCGGCGGGCGCTCGCTGCTGCGCAACCGCTACGCGGGGCTGCTGGCGACGCTGCAGGCGCAGGTCGCCGACTCCACCGAGATCGTCGAGCGCGTGGACAACGCGCTCAAGGTCACCGACGACGTCTACCTGGCGCGCGTGTACACCGCCGCGCTCGAGATCTTCCGCGCGCGCGTCTGGCGCGCGGGCATCGACCGCAAGCTGGCGATCGTGCGCGAGACGTACGGCATGCTCAACGGCGAGGCGCAGGCCACGCGCGCCGAGGCGCTGGAGCTGTCGATCGTCGTGCTGATCGTGCTGGAGATCGTGCTGGCGTTCGTGCTGCCGCACTGACGCCCGCTGGACGAGCACCGCCCCGGCGCGCGGTGTCGCCGCCCCGGACCGCGGATTAGCTTGGACGCGTCGGCCGCTCCGGCCGCGCCCCTCCTCACGGGTGCGCCGGGCGGCCCGGAGCGCCCTCGCGCGCATTGAGGAGGCGGCACGTGGACCTGCTGCTCACGGGCGGACGCATCCCGCTCGACCGCGAGGTCGTGCTGCACTGGCTGGCGGGAGGCGGCGGCGCGCTCCTGCTCGCCTACGCCGCGTGGGCCCACGCCAACGCCCGCGTCACCGTCGCGCAGCTGCGCGGGCTCGTCGCCGCGGGCGTCGGCTTCCTCCTCTCGAACTACGCCTCGCTCGCGCTGCGCGACCGTGGGGCCGGCGGCATCGCCGTCTCGCTCCTCGGCAGCGCGCTCGTGTTCTGGGGGGCGATGACGCTGGTGCGCGAGCGCCAGCAGGAGCGC
>CBHYLO010000681.1:0-2458 GCA_966128675.1 uncultured bacterium
CGCGCGCCCGACCGGTATGCCCGCCGCCACGCCGGCGCCCGCCGCCGCCGCGCCCGCGGCCGCCGCGCTCACCGCCGACGAGACGCGCGTGCGCGACGCCGTCCGCGCGCACTACGACGCGTCCGTCGCGCTGCTGGCGCGCGCCGTCGACATCCCGAGCGGCACGCACAACCTGGCCGGCGTGCGGCGCGTCGGCGACCTGTTCGCCACCGAGCTGCAGCAGCTCGGCTTCCGCACGCGCTGGGTCGACGCGCCCGCGGGCATGCGGCGCGCCGGGCACCTGGTGGCGGAGCATGCGGGGCAGGGCGCGCGGCTCCTCCTCATCGGGCACCTCGACACCGTGTTCGAGGGCGACGACCAGAAGTGGGCGCGCCAGGACAGCATCGCGCACGGCGCGGGCACCGGCGACATGAAGGGCGGCGACGTCGCGATGATCCTCGCGCTCCGCGCGCTCAAGGAGGCCGGGCAGCTGGAGCGCATGCACGTCGCCGTCATCATGACCGGCGACGAGGAGGCGCCCGGCCAGCCGATCGCCGCGGCGCGCGCCACGCTCACCGAGCTCGCGCGCGCGAGCGACGTCGCGCTGGCGTTCGAGGGCGGCTCGCGCTCGCAGATCTCGGTCACGCGCCGCGGCTCGTCGTCGTGGACGCTGGAGGTCAAGGCGCGGCAGGCGCACTCCGCCGGCGTCTTCTCGGAGGGCGCGGGCTACGGCGCGATCTACGAGGGCGCGCGCGTGATCGACGAGTTCCGGCGCACGCTGTCCGGCCAACCCGGCCTCACCTTCAACGTCGGCCTCGTGGGCGGCGGCACCGCGGCGGCCACCGACACGTCGCTGACGCGCATCACGGCCGAGGGGAAGACCAACATCATCGCGCCGGCGTTCGTCGCGCGCGGCGACCTGCGCTTCCTGCGCGAGGCGCAGAAGGACTCCACGCGCGCCGCGATGCGCGCGATCGTCGCGCGGCCGCTGAACGGCGCGACGAGCACGATCACGTTCGGCGACGGCTATCCCGCGATGCCCGCCACGGACGCCGGCGCGCGCCTGGTCGCCGCCTTCGACGGCACGAGCCGCGCGCTCGGCTACGGCCCGGTGCAGGCGCAGGACGCGAGCAGCCGCGGCGCGGGCGACGTGTCGTTCGTGGCGCCGTTCATCCCCGGCATGGACGGCCTGGGCGTGAGTGGGCGCGGCTCGCACTCCCCGCAGGAGTCGGTCTCGCTCCCCTCGCTGCGCATGGCGGCCGAGCGGGCGGCGGTGCTGATGTCGCGCCTGTCGCGCGACTGGCCGCGCCGCCCCGCGTCCTGAATCACGTCCCGCGCGCGCCTCCCGTCATCGCACCCGTCGCCATCATGCCGCTCGAAGTCCCCGCGTCGCATCCGACGCTCGTCTTCCGCCGCGCCGCCTACGAGCGCGCGAACCTGGTGCGCGCCGCGCTCGACGAGCGGCTCGGCCTCACGCCCGACGAGTTCCGCGTCGAGGGCGACCTCGTCGCGGTCGGGCCGATCCACGACGAGGACGCGCTGGGCGCGCTCGTCGCGGAGCTGGAGCAGCTCGGCCTCGTGTACTACGACGACTTCTTCGAGCTGAGCGGCAACTGGCCCGAGTGGCTGCACCTGCGCGTGTCCAGCCGGTAGGGCGTCACGCGCGTCAGCCGCCCCGCGGCGCCCCGGCCGGCGTGGGCAGCGCGAGCGGACAGCCGGACGCGCGCTGCTCCGGCGTCAACACCGCCTCGACGTCGGCGCGCAGCTTCGCCACGGCCGCCGCGAGCCGGTCGCGGATCGGCGTCGCGCGCGCGAGGATCGCGCGCAGCTCCGCGTCGCCCTTCCCGGCCTGACGCGCGGCCTGCAGGTCGCGCGCGATGGCGGCCAGCGCCTCGAGGTCGGCCTGGTGCGCGGTCGCGAACGCGTCCAGCAGCGCGTGGATGCGCGCGACCTGGTCCTGCGTCAGCGACGGCGCGCTCCCGCGCTCGCAGCGGCCCGCGCGCTGCGCCTCGATCCACGCGCGCTGCTCGCGCGTGAGCACCGCGGCGACGTCGGCCTGCAGCGCGCGCGCCGCCGCGTCGAGCCGCGCGCGCGCGGCGTTCGCCTCGGCCATGATGGCGCGCACTTCGGATGCGGGCTTCCCGGCGCGCATCGCCGCCTCCGCGCGCTTCACGATCGCGGCGACCGCCTCGACGTCGGCGCGCGTGGCCGTCGCGAACGCGCGCAGCAGCGCGTCGATGCGCGCGCGCTGGTCGTCGGTCAGGCGCAGCTCCGCGGGCAGGCGGTCGAGCGCCACGCCGTCGATCGCCGGGGCCGGGGCGGCGAGCAGGCCGACCGTCGTCGCGACCGCGGTCACGTCGGCGCGCAGCGCCTCGTCGGCGCGGGGGACCGGCTCGACCGGCGCGGGCGGGCGGTCGCCGCCGCAGGCGCCGGCGCCGGCGAGCGCGGCGCCGAGGAGCGCGGCGAGCCGGGGGGGGCG
>CBHYLO010000682.1:0-2452 GCA_966128675.1 uncultured bacterium
CCCGCGCGCCGCCACGCCGGGCACCAGCGCCGTGCGCACCGGGCCGAGCGCCGCGCCCCCCACGCCCGACACCACGTCCGCGCGCGCCGCCGCGCGCGCCGGCCCGCCCGAGAGGTCGAGCGTCCCGCCGGTCGCCAGCCCGTCGAAGTCCGGCTGCGCGAAGTACGCCGCCCCGCGCTTGCCGAGCGTGACGTGCAGCGAGCGCACGCCGTTGGCCAGCGCCGTCGCGGCGAGCGCCATCGGGTCGGGCGCGAGCAGCGCCAGCTCGTCCTCGTTCACCTGCAGCAGGTCGTAGCACCGGCACCACTCGGCCACGTTCGGCAGCGGCCGCGGCGTGCGCAGCCCGCCCGGCTGCACCGCCAGCAGCAGCGAGTGCAGGTCGCCGTACATCACGCCCTTGAAGTGCTGCCGCAGCAGCTGCGCCGTCTCGAGGTCCATCTCGAACCCCGAGATGAAGTTCACGTACAGCGCGTCCAGCTGGCCGAGGAGCGGCGCGAGCCCGAGCCACGTCCATCCGGGCACGCCACCGTGCAGCACCTCGCTCCGCCGCTCGCTGCTGTAGTAGAACAGCTCGACGCGGTTGTTCGGGTACGGCACCTCCACCAGCGACGCGTCGGGCGCGAGCCGCGTCAGCGTGCGCAGGAACTCGTGCGCCTGCTGGTAGCGGTCGAACCCGACCTTCATCACGGGCACGATCTCCCAGTCGTCGGGGAGCGCGGCGTCCAGCGCCCCCAGCGCGTAGGTGATGCCGCCCCACTCCTCGATCGGCGCCGACCGCACGTCGCGGCCGTGGATCACGTCCCACACGAACGTCCCGATCACGCCGAGCCGACGCTTGCGCCGCGCCGGCCCGACGCCGGTGTCCGTCGCCGGCGCGATCACGTATCGCGCTGCTGCAGGAAGGTGGCGACCGCGCCCACCACGCCCGCGGTGCCCGGCAGCGTCCCCGGGACGATGCGGCACGCGTCCACCGCCGGCTTGAACGCGCGGCGCCGCACCTCCGCGCGCAGCGGCTCGAACAGCGCGTCGCCCGCCTGCGTCACGCCGCCCGCGATCACGACGACGTCCGGGTTGAAGACGTTCAGCAGGTTCGCGATCCCGGCGCCCAGGAAGCGCGCCGTGTCGCGCACCACCTCGCGCGCCAGCGCGTCGCCGCGCTCGCTCGCCTCGTACACGGTGGCCGCCGTGATGCGCTCGACGTCGCCGCCCACCAGCTCGGGGAGGATCGAGCGCTCGCCGCTCTCCAGCGCCTCGCGCGCGCGCAGCGCGATGTTGGGGCCCGAGGTGTACGCCTCCAGGCAGCCGTAGTTGCCGCACTTGCAGCGGCGCCCGTTGGAGTCGATGGTCGTGTGCCCGATCTCGCCGGCGACGTCGGACGAGCCGTGGTACAGGCGCCCGTCGAGGATCAGCCCTCCGCCGATGCCCGTGCCGATCGTGATGCCGACGACGTTGCGGCCGCCCTTCGCCGCGCCCGTCCACCACTCGCCGAGCGTCGCGCAGTTGGCGTCGTTGTCGAGCGTCGCGGCGAGGCCCACGCGCTCGCCGATCAGGTCGCGCAGCGGCAGGTTGTGCCAGCCGAGGTTCGGCGCGATCACCACGACGCCGCGCTCGCGGTCGAGCGGCCCCGGCGCGCCCACGCCGACGCCGAGGAACGCCTCGCGCGGCATCCCCTCCTCGGCGCGCGCGTCGGCGATCACCGCCTCGATCATCTCGCAGATGCGGTCCACGACCGCGTCCGATCCCTGCTCGGCGCGCGTCGGCTGCGAGCGCACGCCGATCTCGCGGCTCCCGTCCTTGGGCATCGCGCCGACGACGATGTTCGTGCCGCCGAGATCCACGCCGATGACGTACCGGCGGGCGTCGCTCGCGGGCGCCGAGGCGACCGGGATGCGGGGAGGGGGAGGCGTGGTCATGGTGGAGGCAGTGCGGTGGCGCGGGGTGGAGACGGCGTGCGGTCAGACGGACGACGGGCGCGGCGCGCGCAGCTGCGCGCGGGCCAGCGCGACGATCGCGTCCGCGCCCTGCTCGCGCATGCACCGCCAGTGGCCCAGCGGACACCGGGCCGGCCCGTGCGGGTCGCACGGCCGGCAGACCAGGCCCTCGACGCCGGCCGTGCGGCTGCCCGGCGCGAGCGGCCCGAACCCGAACTCCGGCACCGTCGGCCCAAAGATAGTCAGGGTGGGAGTCCCCACCGCCGACGCCAGGTGCTGCGGCGCCGAGTCGTTGGTCACCAGCAGTGCGGCGCGCCGCAGCAGCTCCGCCGATGCGAGCAGCGAGAGCCGGCCCGTGACGTCCAGCGCGCGGCCGGGCGGGCAGGCGGCCACGATCGCCGCCGCCAGCTCGCGATCGGCCCCGCCGCCCACCACGACCACCGGCAGGTCGGCCGCCAGCGCGGCCGCCAGCGCCGGATACGCCGGCCAGCGCTTGGTCGCCCACACGCTCCCCGGCGCCA
>CBHYLO010000683.1:0-2442 GCA_966128675.1 uncultured bacterium
ATGACGAGGAGGCTCCGCACCGGCGCTTGGAGCAGCGCGCCACGCGGAGCCTCCTCGTCATCCTGTCAAAGCACTTCGCCGTCGGGACCCGCAGCCCGCCGCCCTACTGCAGCACGATCACCAGCTCCAGCCGCGCCTGCGGGATCTCGGCCGGCACGAACACCGCCAGGTTGCGCGCCCGCGTCACCGCGTCCCACGCCGCGCCCGCGCGCCCGACCGCGAAGTAGAGGAAGTCGAGCTTCACCGGCACCGCCGCCGGCGGCTGCGGCACGTGCACCAGCTCCAGCCCCGGCAGCGCCTGGCGGATCAGCGTGTCCACGACGTCGGCCGAGCCGACCTTGCAGCCGTGGACGACGCGCGAGACCAGCTCCGCCTGGCGCATCGGCGCGCTCACGGCGAGGTACCACTGCGGCGCCGCGAGCCACTTCTCCTGGTCCAGCGCCGCGGCCTGCACCAGCGGCGCCACCGTGCGCAGCGGGATCGCCACCGCCGTCTCCGGCACCGCCGTCTCCAGCAGCTCCAGCAGCCGCGCCTCCAGCTGCCCGAAGCAGTCGCCCAGCCGCATGTGGTCGTAGACCGGCAGCGGGCGCCCCGCGGGCGCGAACGTCGTCAGCGCGCCGGCGAGCGCGATCATCGCGTCCCACAGCGGCTCCGGGTGCCCGCCGCGCACCTCCGCCAGGTGCCGCAGCGCCGGCAGGTGCGTGTTCAGCGTGTACAGCAGCCAGAAGCTCGCGACGTCCGTGATCGAGAAGTCGGCCAGCCCCTGGTTGCGCTGCCGCCGCGAGCCCGCGAGCGCCGTCGCCTTCGCCGTCACGCGCTCCACGACGCGCCGCGCCATCCCCATCAGCGCGTCGCTGGCCGACAGCTCCAGCAGCGGCGGCACGAACGTCGGGTCGAGCGTCACCTCGCCGCCCGGCGCGCGCAGCAGCCGCGCGATCGGCATCGTCGTGTAGCCCTCGGTCGCGTCGCCCTCCAGCAGCAGCCGCAGGTTCGAGCGCGCCACCTGGATCGGCCGCTCCGCCAGCCCCGTGGTCTCGTCGCGCGCCAGCTGCTCCTCGGCGCGCCAGCGCGCGGTCGAGGCGCCCGCCGCGTACGTCTCGCGCCCGGCGATGTTGCGCGCCCCCGCGCGGTACTCGGGCACCGCCAGCGACACCAGCAGCGCGCGCTGGTCCTGCGCCCACGCCACGTCCAGCGCACGCGGCGGCGGCGTCGGGTCGGCGCCCGGCGCGTCGAACAGCAGCCCGTCCGGCATGCGCCCCGCGACCGCGCGCACCACCAGCGTGCCGCCCGTCAGCGCCTCGCGGTCCAGGTCCAGCCGCGTCAGCCCCCACGGGCAGAAGGTCAGCGCGCCGAGCTGCGCGCGCAGGAGGTCGTCGTGGTAGCGGTCCTGCGCCTGGAGGTGCTGCGGCGTCAGGAGCGTGCCCTTGGTCCAGAGCACGGGGTGCAGGGAAGGCATGCGCTACAACGTACGGTGGTCGCGCGATCCTGCCAGCGCACCCGCCGCGCGGCGGCGTCCGGCAACTGACCCTGGACGGTCCGCGCCGCGCGTTCCACTTTGCCTCGCCGCCGCCCGCCCCGGGTGCGCCGCCGCCCTCCGTCGCCTCGCCTCTCCCGCCATGAGCACCGTCGCGCCGCCGCCCGCCGCCGCCCTCACCCCCGCCGCCACGCTCCCCATCCATCCCGAGGCGCCGGCGGCCGCGTTCGACGCGGCGCGCGCGCTGTTCGCGCGGGTGGGGTTCGACGAGCCCACGATCGCGCGGCGCATGGGCGGCCCCAACCTCTTCGGCTTCCCGCGGCTGGCCGAGCGGCGGGCGACGATGGCCGGGCCGGTGGAGGACGCGGCGGCGGCGCTCGTGCGCCTGCTGCTCGACAGCGAGCCGCTCCCCCGCGCGCTGGTCGAGTCGCTGGTCGGGCGCGACGACACCGAGAACCTGGTCGCCCTCGGCCTCCTCGCCGCGGATCCGCAGGACGCGGCGGGCCTGCGCGGCACCATGCTCCTGACGCCGCTGCAGGGGCTCTGGCTCGTGTCCGACATCCCGCCGTTCTCGCGGCGGCCGCGCCCCGGCAGCGAGTCGGCGGACTTCGTCTTCCCGCCCGCCAACCAGCTCACGCGCCAGTTCCTGGACACGATCCCGCCGCTCCGCGGGCAGCACATGGTGGAGCTGTGCGCGGGCTCGGGGATGGTCGCGCTGAAGGCGCTGCGCGAGGGCGCCCCGGGCGCCTGGGCGACCGACATCGCCGCGCGCAGCGTCGCCTGCTCGCGCTTCAACGCGCGGCTCAACGCGCTCGAGTCGCTGGTCGCGGTCGTCAGCGACGCGTGGTCGGCGATGGCCGGCGAGACCTTCGATTACGTCTGCGCGCACCCGCCGTACGTGCCGACGCTGGCGCACGAGTACGACTACCGCGACGCGGGCGAGGACGGCGAGCAGGTCACGCGCAGCA
>CBHYLO010000684.1:0-2439 GCA_966128675.1 uncultured bacterium
GCCAGCGCCGCGGCCACGGGCAGCGCCTCCGACAGGCCGTAGCCCGTGAAGCGCTCGTAGGCGAGCGTGCTGGCGACGCGCGGGTGGTAGGCGACCACCACCACCGCCCCGAACTCGCTGATCGCGCGCGCCCACGCCACCACCGCGCCGGCGAGGAGCCCGCGTGACGCCAGCGGCAGCGAGACGCGCCAGAAGCGCCGCCACGGACCCGCGCCCAGCGTCCCCGCGACCAGCTCGTGCTCCTCGTCGACGCCCGCGAAGCTCGCGCGCGCCGCGCTCACGAACAGCGGCGCGCTGACGAAGAGCATCGCCGCCGTCGTCCCCGCCAGCGAGCCGACGATCCGCAGCCCCAGCTCCAGCAGCGCGCCGCCGACCGGGCTCTGGCGGCCGAGCACGAGCAGCAGCGCCAGGCCGGCGACCGGGTGCGGGAGGACGAGCGGCAGGTCGAGCGCGGCCTCCACCAGCGCGCGCCCGGGGAACGGCCGCCGGGCGAGCAGCCACGCGAGCGGCGTCCCCAGCACCGCGGCCAGCAGCGCGGCCAGGCACGCCGCCAGCGCCGTGCGCCCCAGCGCGTCGCGCAGCTCCCCGTCGCGGGCGAGCGCCACCAGCGCGCCGCCGAGGTTCGGGACCACCAGCACGGCCACGGGCGCGAGCAGGAAGAGCAGCAGCGGCAGCGCGAGCAGCGCGGCGGGCGAGCGGCGGGGCGCGGTCATGGCGGGGATCGTCGCCGATGCCGACGAGCCACGCAAGCGGATCGATGGACGCGGCAGTTGCCGGGAGGTTATCACCGCGTCATGATCGGCAGCTCCCGCATTCCCCGTTCGACCGTCGGCGCCCCGCCCACCCTCGTTCCCCGCGATGCTCGCCGTCCCCCATCCTCACCGCGACACCGACGGATGAGCGGCGTCGCGAGGTCCGGTGAGCCGGCGCCCTGGCTGGACGTCGGCGTGACGAGCGTCCTGCTCACGCGGCTGCTGCCGCTGATGGCCGCGCCCGTGGCGCTGGTGCTGGTGGCGACCACGCGCTCGCCGGCCGAGCAGGGGTTCTACTTCATCCTGCTCAACCTGCAGGCGCTGGCGCAGCTCGCGGAGCTGGGCACGGGCACGCTGCTGGTGCAGTTCGCGGCGCGCGAGTCGGACGCCGTGCAATGGGAGCGGGGCGACCTCGCGGGGGACGCCGACGCCGTCGCGCGCGTGCGCGCCGTCACGCGTGCCGCCGTCGCCTGGTACGCGCGCGCCGCGCTCGGCCTCGCGGTCCTCGCGCCGCTCGTCGTCCTCGCGCTGCGCGCCGAGGGGCAGCGCACCGGCGTCGCGTACGGCGGCGCCACGATCGCCGCCATGCTGCTGACGGCGTGCTACCTCCCGCTCGTGCCGCTGATCGCCGCGGCCGAGGGGATCGGCCGGCTGGTGGCGGTGCAGCGCATGCGGCTCGCGCAGGCCGCGCTCGGCCTCGTCGCGCTGTGGAGCGGCATCCTCACCGTCGGCGCGCCGTGGGCGGTGGCGCTGCTGGCCGCCGCGTGGCTGCTGGTGGCGGCGCTCTGGCTCGCGCGCCACGCGGCGCCGTTCGCGCGCGGGCTGTGGCGAGGCACGACGCACGGCGCGGACGACGTGCACCGGCTGCGCGCGGCGCAGTGGCGCACCGCGCTCCACTGGCTGGCGCTGTGGGCGGCGCCGCAGTCGCTCGGCCCGCTCGTGCTGCGCGGCCAGGGCGCGGCGGCGGCCGGGCGCGTGGGCCTCGCGCTCGCGCTCGCGACGGCCGCGGCGACGCTCGGCGTGTCGTGGCTGCACGCGCGCTATCCACGCCTGGCGGCGCTGACGGCGGCGGGCCGCCACGGCGAGACGGCGTCGCTGGCGCGGCGCGCGCTCGGGCAGGCGCTGGCGGTGTGCGCGGCGGTCGCCGGCGCCGTCGTCGCGCTGGTCGCGGTCGCGGGCGTCCTGCGCCCCCCGCTCGCCGCGCGCTCGCTGACGCCGACGGGCGTCGCGGCGCTGGGCGCGTCGGCGCTGGGGTGGGTGGTGGTGCACGGCGTGAGCGCGTGGCTGCGCGCCGAGCGCGCGGAGCCGCTGTGGGCGCACACCGTGTGCGGCGCGCTGGTGGTGATCGCCGCGGCTTGGTGGGGCGCGCACGCCGCGACGCCGGAGCGGGCCGCCCTCGCCTATGCCGTGGCCGTGCTGCTGGTCGCGGCGGTCATCGGGTGGACGGGCGTGCGCCGCGCCACGCGGACCGCGTCGGCGGTCCGCCGCGTGGACGCCGCCCTCGACGCGACGCCGGATTCGATGCCTGACCTCTCTTCCCGTCCCACATGACCACGCGCCTGATCACCGTCGTCACGCCCTGCTACAACGAGGAGGGCAACGTGCGCGAGCTGTACCTCGCGGTGCGACGCGTCTTCGAGGGGCTGCCGCAGTACCGGTACGAGCACCTGTTCATCGACAACGCGTC
>CBHYLO010000685.1:0-2438 GCA_966128675.1 uncultured bacterium
TCCTTGCGCCACAGGTGCAGGCAGGCGTCGAGCCCGGCCGCGGAGCCGGCGGCGACCCCGGTGCGCCCGGCGAGCGACGCGGGCGGCGGCCCGTCGCTCGGGCACGGGACGCTGCTGGCCGGCACCACCGGCTCGCGCATCTGCTCCACGTCGAACCGCCCGGGCGACCGGCTGGTGGCGACGCTCGCCGCCGACGTCCCCGGCGCCGACGGCGTCGTCCTCCCCGCCGGCACGGGCGTCGTGCTGGAGGTCGCGAGCGTCTCGCGCGAGGGGAAGGTCGAGCTGCTGGCGCGCGGCGTGTCGCTGAACGGCGCCTTCCATCCGATCGTCGCCGACGTCGCCGTGGGCGAGGCGCCGCTGGAGAAGCGCACGGTCGCCGGCACGAACGACACGAAGGGGAAGGCGGTGAAGGGCGCGATCGCCGGCGCGATCCTCGGCCAGATCCTCGGCCGCGACACGAAGGGGACGATCATCGGCGCGGCCACCGGCGCCGCCGCCGGCGCGGCGGCCGGGCAGCTCGGGAAGAAGGAGGAGCTGTGCCTGCCGGCGGGGGCGCCGGTGCGGATCACGGTTCGATAAGGCGGAAGACGGGATGGCGGAGGACGGCACCGCGGAGGACGGCACCGCGGACGACGATGCGGCGTGAGACGGTGGAGCGGAGGCCGGCGAAGGTTTCCGCCCCACCGTTTCACGCTCCCTCGTCTTCCGCCGTATCGTTCTCCGCCCCATCGTCCTCCGCCTCACCGCTCTCCGTCCCCGTGCTGCTCTCCGTCCAGGACCTGCGCAAGTCGTACGACGGCCAGCTCGCCGTGCGCGCCCTCAGCTTCGCCGTGGGGCCGGGCGAGGTGCTCGGGCTCGTGGGGCCGAACGGCGCCGGCAAGACGACCACGCTGCGCTGCCTCGCGGGCATCGTCGCGCCGTCGGAGGGGCGCATCCGCGTCGCGGACATCGACCTGCACGACGATCCCGTCGCCGCCAAGCGCGCGCTCGCCTTCGTCCCCGACGAGCCGGCGCTCTTCGACTACCTCACCGTCGACGAGCACCTGCGCTTCGTCGCGCGCCTCTACGGCGTCGCCGACGCGGCCGAGCGGATCCCGCCGCTGCTCGCGGAGCTCGAGCTGTCGCACAAGCGCGGCGCGCTCCCCGGCGAGCTGTCGCGCGGCATGCGGCAGAAGCTCGCCATCGCCTGCGCGCTGCTGCACGACCCGCGTGTGCTGCTGCTCGACGAGCCGCTCACGGGGCTCGATCCCGCCGGCATCCGCCGCATGAAGGCGACCATCCGCGACCGCGCGCGCGCCGGCAGCGCGGTCGTGCTCAGCTCCCACCTGCTGCATCTCGTCGAGGAGCTGTGCACGCGGCTGCTCGTGGTGCACCGCGGGCGCGCCGTCGCGCAGGGCACCATCGACGAGATCGTCGCCGCGCGCCCCGAGCTCGCGGGCCGCTCGCTGGAGGACGTCTTCGTCGCGCTCACGAGCGAGGACGAGGACGCCGTCGGCGACGGGATGCCCGACCTGCGCGCCAGCGCCTGACCACCGCGTGACCACCACCGCCTGAGCGCGTGCTGCTGTCCGCCGTCGCGTACCTGAGCTGGGCCTCGCTGCGCAACCGCGTGCGCGTGCAGCTGCGCCGCGCGCGCTCGCCGCGCACGGTCGTCGCGGTGGCCGCGGGCGCGACGTACGTGTGGTGGTTCCTGGTGCGCCCCGCCAACCGCGGCGGCGCCGCCGTCTTCCTCACCGACGCCTGGGCGCCGCGCCTGGCCGCGCTCGGCCTCACGGTGCTGGCGGCGCGCTGGTGGCTCGCGGGCGCCGATCCGCGCGCCCTCGCCTTCTCGCCGGCCGAGGTGCACCTGCTCTTCCCGGCGCCGGTGACGCGCCGCGGGCTGGTCGCCTACAAGCTGCTGCGCGCGCAGCTCGTGATCCTCGCCAACACCGTCATCTGGACGGTGATCCTGCGCGGCGAGGGGACGCACCTCGCGTCGTGGCGGCGCGCGCTGGGGCTCTGGATCCTGCTGTCGGTGCTCTACCTGCACCGCCTGGGCGCGGCGCTCGTCACCGCCGCGCCGCCGGCGGACGCGCGCGCGGCCCACGGGTGGCGGCGCACCGTGCGCCGCGTGCTCCCGCCGGCGCTGCTGGCCGCGGCCGCGGCGGCGGTGCTCGTCCCCGTGGTCGCGCACCGCGTGCCGCTCGGCGCGGCGTGGAACGTGGGCGTCGCCACCTTCGGGCGCGCGCTCGGCGGCGTGCTGGAGGCGACGTCGGCGACGCTCGTGCTGGCCCCCGCGCGGCTGCTGCTGACGCCCACCTTCGCGGTCGACGTCGCGACGTGGGCGCGCGCGCTCGCGCCGGCGCTGGCGCTGCTGGCGCTGCACCGCGTCTTGGTGCTGCGTACCGACGCGGCCGTGCACGAGGCGGCGCGGGTGGCCAGCGCGGAGCGCGAGCGCC
>CBHYLO010000686.1:0-2433 GCA_966128675.1 uncultured bacterium
GCCGACGCGCGCCGGCCCCGGCTCCTCGCGCGACACGCTGCCCGGCGCCGGCGCGGCCGCGCCGTCGCGGACGGGGCGCCGCACCAGGCGCTGCACCGCCGCGCCCCAGCGCGCGAGCCGCGACTCCGCGGGGCGCGGCACCGTGAACACGCGCACGTCGGGCGGCAGGTCGCGCAGCCGCTCGCGGTCCTGCAGCGGCAGGTCGGACGGGTCGGCGCAGACGACGTCCACGCCCCAGCCGCGCTCCACCGCGAAGCGGCTCATCTTCTGCCAGCGCAGCCCGCCCACCTCCGGATCGGGCGGGAAGTGGTACGACACCAGCAGCAGGCGGCGGCTCGGCGCCGGCACGGACGCCGGCGTCTCGAAGAAGGGCGTCCCCTCCGCGGCGCGCGGCGCGGTCACGGCGCGCGGCGGCGTGCCGCCGGCGCCGCGCGCCGGCGCGTCGGCCTCCTCAGCGGGAGGCGAGGATCGCGGCAGCGCGCTCGCCGGCATGGCCATCCCACCCTTCCGGGCGACGGAGGGTGGAAGGACGGGTCGCCGCGCCCACGAGCCGGGGCAGCGCGGCGAGGTCGCGCACGAGCTGGTTCGTGCCCTCGGTGATCGTCACCGGGCGCTCCGTGTTCTCGCGCACCGTGAGGCACGGCACGCCGAGCGCCGTCGTCTCCTCCTGCAGCCCGCCCGAGTCGGTGACGACGGCGTGCGCGTGCTGCACCAGGTCGAGCATCTCGAAGTAGCTCACCGGGTCCATCAGCGTCAGCCCCTGCAGGCTCACGCCCGACTTCTCGATGCGGTCGCGCGTGCGCGGGTGCACCGGGAAGACGACGGGGCGGTCCTGCGCGACGCGCTGCAGCCCGCCGACGATCGCGGCCAGGCGCTCCGGCACGTCGACGTTCGACGGGCGGTGCATCGTGACGACCACGTGGCTGCCGTTCAGGCCGTGCTTCGCGCGGAAGCCCGACGCCTCCGCGCGCGGCAGCGCGTGATACAGGCTGTCGATCATCACGTTGCCGATGAACGCGATCTCCTCCTCGGGCTCGCCCTCGGCGCGCAGCGTCACCTCGGCGTCGCGCGACGGCGTGAGGAGCAGGCTCGCGAGGCGGTCGGTGACGAGGCGGTTGATCTCCTCGGGCATCGTGCGGTCGTGGCTGCGCAGCCCGGCCTCGACGTGCGCGATGCGCAGGTCGAGCTTGGCCGCGACCACCGCGGCGGCGAGCGTCGAGTTGACGTCGCCGTAGACGACGACCCAGTCGGGCCGCTGCGCGAGCAGCACCGGCTCGATGCGCTCCATGATGCGCGCCGTCTGCACGGCGTGGGACTGCGAGCCCACCTCGAGGTTGACGTCCGGCTCGGGGATGTCGAGGTCGCGGAAGAAGCCCGCGGACAGCGCCTCGTCGTAGTGCTGCCCCGTGTGGACGACGGTCTGCCGCAGCCCCGCGGCCTTCGCCGCGCGGTGCACGGGCGCGAGCTTCGGGAAGTTGGGCCGGGCGCCCACCACGTGCAGGAGGTGTTTCGACATGAGTCTCGCAGGGGGATCGGAGGCGCACGACGGCCGGCGGGTGGCGTCGTGTCCCCGCAGACGACTTGCCGGACAGGGACGACGCATCCCCTGTCCGGCAACGATGCGACGATGGGGCGACGCGCGCGGCCGTGGGCGGAAGCCGTGGCGCGTCGGAGGTGCCGCGTCAGCTCTCGGGCGCGGGCGGCAGCAGCTGGCTGACGTTGGGGATCAGCTGCGTGGCCGCGTGGCCGGCGAGGCTGTCGGCGCTCGCGTACAGCGCCTCCATCTGCGCCGGCGTGCGGCGCTCGCCGCTCAGGTCCAGCGGCACCACGATGCGCACCAGCGCCTCCTCGGTGCGGCCGTGGAGCGCCGCGTCGCGGAGCAGGTTCCACTTCACGCGGTACTCGTTCGCCTCGACGCGCCCGCGGCCCTGGTACCAGTAGTACACCAGCGCCTGCGCGCCCTTGTTCGCCAGCAGGAAGCGGTTCACCGGGTACGTCTGCCCGCCGACCGACACCGGCTGCACCGACGCGCTGAGCTGCTCCCATCCGGCGCCCGGCAGGCAGTTCTTGGGCGAGTGGATGCTCTTGCCCTGCTGCTGCAGGTCGTAGTAGCCGACGTAGACCGAGAAGCCCGGGTCCGTGGAGTCGCGCTGGTAGCTCCGCATCACGTAGTCGCTCATCCCGGCGACCACGCGCTCCTCCTCGGGCACGACGACGTCCGTCGACGTGTAGCCCGGCGCCGACAGCTTCACCGCCGACATCGGCGCGCGCGGCGGCATCGAGAGCTGCTCGCGCACGCCGAAGATCATCGCGCAGCCCGCGGCCAGCACGATCGTGGGCAGATAGCGCACCTGGTCAGCCATGGATCGTCTCCGGGGTGGGCGACATCGGGTCCGACGCCGCGCGCTCGTCCGCGTCGCGCTCGTCCGCGTC
>CBHYLO010000687.1:0-2416 GCA_966128675.1 uncultured bacterium
CGGGGCACGTGTACGGCGAGGCCGCGCCGGCGGGCGTCGGCGCCGGCGGGCAGCTGGAGCACGCGGGCTTCGCGATCGCGCCCGCCGGCGCGGGCGGCTCCAACGTCGTCGCCAACGGGATCCTGAGCGACGCGGCGAGCGCGAGCCCCGCGAACCGCCCCGCGTTCAGCCCCGCGCTCGCGGTGCAGAAGCATCCGGGCGGGAACGCCGGCGTGTCGTTCCGCGCCGGCAAGCCGCCCGGCCCGTGGTGGGTGGTCGTGCAGCGGCAGCTCGGCCCGCTCTACGTCGAGCAGGTGGGCCTCGACACCGCGGAGACGAACGGCCGCGTGAGCCGCGTCGCGCTGCTCTTCGACGGGCGCGTGTCGCTGTTCGGGCTCACGGCCGCGGTCGACCAGCTCTCGCTCACGTGGCTGGGCGGCGACGTCTTCGACGTCGGGCAGTGGGCGGTCGACCTGCAGGGCCTCGCGGTGTCGGCGGAGATGTCGGGCGTGTCGCTGGCGGGCGGGCTGCTGAAGACGACCATCGGCGGCAACGTCGGCTACGTCGGCATGCTGCTCGGGCGCTTCGGCGTCTATGGCCTGTCAGTCTTTGGGGGCTACTCGACCGTCGCGGGCGCGCCGTCGTTCTTCGTGTTCGGCGCGGTGAACGGCCCGATCGGCGGGCCGCCCGCGTTCTTCGTCACGGGCATCGGCGGCGGGCTGGGGATCAACCGCGCGCTGCGCGTGCCGGACGACATGGCGCGCTTCAACGAGTACCCGTTCATCCAGGCGCTCGACCCCGCGGCGACGGTGCCCGAGCCGATGGAGAAGCTGCGCGAGCTGACGCAGTACTTCCCGCCGCAGGTCGGCAACTTCTGGTTCGCGGCCGGCATCAGCTTCACCTGCTTCGCGCTGGTGGACGGGATCGCGGTCGTCGCGGTGAGCTTCGGCGCGGGGCTCGAGATCAACCTGATGGGCCTCGCGCGCATGGCGCTGCCGCGCCCGCAGGCGGCGCTGGTGTCGATCGAGCTCGGACTGCTGGCGCGCTTCTCGACGGTCGAGGGCGTGTTCATGATCCGCGCGCAGCTGACCGAGAACTCGTGGCTGCTCTACCCCGAGGTGCGCCTCACCGGCGGCTTCGCGCTCGCGACCTGGTGGAAGGGCCCGCTCGCCGGCCAGTTCGTGCTCACGCTCGGCGGCTACCACCCGAGCTTCCACCGCGAGGGCTACCCGGTGGTGCCGCGGCTCGGGCTGATCTGGCGCATCACCGACAGTATCGTGGTGAAGGGCGGCGCGTACTTCGCCCTCACGTCCGAGGCGCTGATGGCGGGCGTGGACGTGGAGGTGAGCGCCAACTTCGGCTGGGCGTGGGCGCGCATCGCCTTCGGCGCGCACGGCATCGTCTACTTCGATCCGTTCTGGTACGAGGTCAGCGTCTACGCGCGCATCGCGGCCGGCATCAAGATCAAGACCTGGCTCGGCACGATCCGCTTCAGCGTGTCGAAGGGCGCGACGATCAAGGTGTGGGGTCCCGAGTTCAGCGGCGAGGCGACGATCGAGGTCGGGCCGTGCGACGTCACGGTGGGCTTCGGGAGCGAGCGCCGCATCGCGCCGCGCGTGCTCGACTGGACGGAGTTCACGCGCAAGTACCTGGAGGACGCGGGCGACGCCGCGCGCGTGCTGTCGTCGATCACCGGCAAGGGGACGCTGCCCGCGTCCACGAAGGGCGGGCAGAGCGCGCCGACGCCCGACGGCACGGACGCGCTGCCGTTCGAGGTGTTCGCGGAGTTCGAGCTGACGGTCGTCACGACGGTGCCGACGCAGCGCTTCGAGCTGGGCGGGCCGTCCGCCGTCGTCGTCGCGGTGCGGCGCTCCGACGGCGCGAGCGCGGCGCTCGGCCTCAAGCCGATGCGCGCCGGCGGCCTGACGTCCACGCTGCGCTTCGAGCTGCACAAGCTGACGCGCGACGCGGCCGGCGCGGTCACGGGCGCGACGCCGATCCCCGCGCAGCTGGCGAAGGTCGCCGCGCACAACGAGACCGGCACCGACGCCTTCCCGATCGGCGCCTGGGGCGCGCCCGATCCCGTGGGCCTGCCCGCGCCGCCGCTGCCGGCGGGCGACGTGCTGTTCGCCGGCAACCGCGTGCGCGTCGAGGCGGTGGCCGAGCAGCTCGATCGCGGCCCCGAGATCCCGTACCGCAAGGTGGAGGCGTCGCGCCGCCCGCTGCCGCTGCAGGCGAGCGGCAACAGCCGCGGGCTGCTGCTGGACCGCGCGGACACGGTCGCGCTGCCGACGGTCGCGACCGCGCAGCAGGCGCTGGTCGCCGCGCGGGCGCAGCTGTTCGCGCCGCGCGCCGCCGCGCCCACGCCCGGCGGGCTGCCGCGCGGCGAGCGCTCGCACCTGGCGCGCGCGACGTTCGCGGGCGACCGCGCCGCGCC
>CBHYLO010000688.1:0-2416 GCA_966128675.1 uncultured bacterium
CCCACCGTCCGACGCCCGTCCGTCCTCCGCCGTTCCGTCCTCCGCGCCTCCGGCCTCCGCAGGATCGCGCTAGAAGGCCTGCCCGATCCAGATCGACGGGTTCAGCCGCTTCAGGAACCCGCTCGGCGCCCGCGGCCGGAAGTCCGCGGGGCAGCTCCCCGACTCCTGCACGGGGTAGGCGTCCCCCGGGCGCGTCGGGCGGACGAGCAGCTGGTTCGGCGGGGCCACGCAGTAGAGCTCCTGCTGGCTCGTCCCGTTCGCCCGGTCGGCGGGGCTGGTGACGTAGTACGCCGCGCCGCCGATCGGGTCGTACGGGTTGTAGCCCAGGTCCACGCGGATGGCGCCGAAGGGCGACCGGATGCGGACGCCCGCGCCGGGCGTGAAGCGCAGCCGCCCCTGCACGTCCGCCGTGCGCACCTTGCGGTCCCAGACGGCGCCCGCGTCGGTGAACAGCGCCAGCGACAGCAGCTGCGGCAGCACCGGGCTGCGGAGCTGCGCCTCGAGGTTGCCCACCACCAGCGAGTTGCCGCCCACCGGGATCGTGCGCTCCACCGGCACCACGGCCGGGTCGGCGAGGTAGGTGGTCTCGCCCGTCACGGGCGCCGTCAGCGTGTCGAAGCGCTGGACGAGGTAGACGACCGGCCCCAGCTCGTTCTGCCGGAAGCCGCGCACCGTGGTCGGCCCGCCGGCGAACAGGCGCTCCTGCGGCGGCGCCCCGCCGAACAGCGCCCCGCCCTGCACGTGCGCGATCAGCAGCGGCCCCGACGCGCCCCCCAGGCGCTGGTACCAGGTCGCGTCCAGCGTCGCCTTGCTGAAGCGCTGCGACCGGTCCGAGCCCGTGAACGCCGACGAGTGCCGGAGGCTGAGGCGCTGCTGGGTGCCGCGCGAGGGGTTCAGCGGGTCGTCGGTGCGGTCGCGCACCAGCGAGTAGCCCAGCGCCCCCAGCGGCAGGCTGCGCGCGAGGAAGTTGCGCGCGTCCTGGTCGCAGGCCGAGAACACCGCGCAGAAGACGGCGGCGTTGGCGACCGTGCGCCCCAGCTCCAGCTGGTACGTGAACGTGCTCGGGAGCCGCGAGTTGGCGCGGCTGGCCACCGAGAAGAGCGCGCCCACCGACGTCGTGCGGCGGAACGCGTTGTACTCCGACTGCCGCGACGTGAACAGCGTCAGCGACGGCACGCGCCGCAGCCGGAAGAGCCGCGGCTGCCGGATCGTCGCGCCGACGTAGTAGTTCAGCTTGTCGCTGTAGATGTCGTTCTTCGCCTGCGGGCACAGGTCCTCGGCGCCGTCCAGCGGGTCGCCGATGCCGATGCGCGAGACGCGCCCCGTCAGCTCCAGCCGCTGCGCGCGCGGCAGGAAGTAGTAGGTCGTGAGGTCGCCCTGCGTGCGGAAGCAGTCGAGCGTCGCCCACCCGGCCGACACGCGGGCGGCGCGCAGGTCGCCCTCCGTCAGCGTGACGATGAGGTTCGCCACCGAGTCGGGGACGCCGGCGGCGGTGTCGACGCGGATCTCGACGCGGCGGTACGCGTCGGTCTGGTAGAGCGTGCGCTGCGCCTCGACGATGTCGGCGGCGCTGAACGGGTCCCCCGGGCGCAGGCCGAGCGTGCGGCGCACGACCGGCTCGGGGATGCGCGGGAGGCGGCCGCCGGTGGTGTCCGCCTGCACCGTGATCCGCCCCAGCCGCGTGAACGGCCCCGGCACGAAGCGGAGCGTCGCCGTCGCGGTCATGGTCGCGAGGTCGGTCGTCCACTCCGGGAGCGCGTCGGCGGCGGGATACCCGGTGTCGCGCAGCCGCGCGATGATCGAGTCGCGCCCCGCCTCCAGCAGGTTCCGGTCGAACACGCCACCCGGCCGCAGCGGGAAGTTGCGCGCCAGCCGCGCGCCGTCGCGCACCGAGTCGAGCCCCGCGATCGTCAGCGCCTCCAGCCGCAGCGGCGCGCCCTCCGTGATGCGGAAGGTCACCGCGACCGCGTTCGGCGCGACGGTGCGCACCGGCGTGTCCACCTCCGCCTTCGGATAGCCGCGGCGGCGGTAGTACGCCTGCAGGCGCAGCAGGTCGCGCGGGAACTCGTCCGGGTCCAGGCAGCGCCGCGTGCCGACGATGCGCAGCCGGCTCACGACCGACGACGGCGTCGTCACCACCACCAGCCCGAGCTCGACGTCGGAGAAGGCGCGGTTCCCCTCGAAGCGGAGCACGCGCACCTCGCGGTCGCCGGCCTCGCAGGCGACGTCCTGTGCGTGGACGGCCGGCGCGGCCGCCGCGCCCAGCAGGCACGCGACCGCGAGGCGCTGCGCCAGCCCGCGCGCCGTGCGGACGCCGCTCACTCGGCGGCGCGCGGCCGCGGGACGGGCCGCGTGCGCGGCAGCGTGCGCGGGAGCGGCGTCGGGCGCGGCGGCGGCGGCGCGAGGGGCGCCCGCG
>CBHYLO010000689.1:0-2404 GCA_966128675.1 uncultured bacterium
CGCGGTCACGGCTTGGTCGCCGGCTTGGCGGGCGTGGCCGGCATCGCGGGCGTCGCGGGCGTGGCGGCCTTGGCGTTGGCGGTGCGATGCGTGCGCTTGTGGCTCTTCGCGCGCTTCGTGTGCGCCACGGCCACGTGCCGGGTGGTGTCGGCGGCGGTCGCGGTCGCGTGGGTGCGCGCGTGGGTGCGCGCGTGGCTGCGCGCGTGCGTGGTGTCGCCCTGCTGGGCGGCGGCGGCGCCGGCGAGCGTGGCGAGGAGGACGACGGCGGAAGCGAGACGGTTGCGCATGATGGCGGTCTCCCGTGCGGGACGACGTGGGTGCGGGCCGGCGGCGCGGAATCGCCGCCTGCCTGGCCATCATGCTAGCCGCGGCTACCTAAACGGCCGATGACGACGCCGGCGGCGATCCGCGAGGGACCGCCGCCGGCGTCGTCATCGGGTCCTGCGTGCGCGCGTCAGTCGGCGCGCTCGCGCTCGACCTCGACGTCCTCCATGTCCGAGCCGCCGTTGCGCCGCGCGGCCGCCTTGCGCGCGCCGCCCTTCGCGGCGGCCTTCTTGGCGCCCGCCTTCTTCGCCGCGCCGGCGGATTTCGCGGCGCCGTTCCCGTTGCCGCTCAGCGCGCCCTGCACCTGCTGCAGCGCCGCGGCGGCCGAGGTCTCGATGAACTTCGCCATCGCGACCTCCTGCTCGAGGTTCTGCTTGAGCAGGTCGACGACCTCGCGCTGGCGCAGCGCGCGGGCGAGGGCGATCGCGGAGCGGTAGCCGGCGATCTCGTAGTGCTCGACGCGCAGCCCCGAGCCGAGGTCGAACGCCTCGAGGATCGGCTTGGAGGGCTCCTCCTCGGTCTTGAACTCGTCGTGCTCCTCCATGATGCCGAGGATGCCGGGGCACTTCTGCGCGCGCGCCTTGAGGCCCATCGCCTCGAACGCGCGCTCGATGTTGTCGATCTGCTGCTCGGTCTCCGTGTAGTGCGCTTCCATGCGCGCCTTCATCTCGGGGTTGGAGACCTCGCGGGTCATCTTCTTCAGCCCCTTCAGGATGGTCTTCTCGGCGAAGAGCAGGTCACCGAGTTCGTGCTTCAGCAGGGCCTGCAGGTCGTTGACGGCCATCGGATGCGCTCCTGGGATCGAGTCGCGGTCGCGGGGGGCAGGATGCGTGCCGACTGCGGACGTCTGCTGCGTGCTGCGTGCATGCACCGATGGGCCGGACCCGTGTTGCCTTTGGGAGGGATACGGATGCTTCGGATCGGGGCGGATCATTCGGATCGCTCCGCGTGGCGTCGGTGTCCCCTGCGCCGGTGCGGAGCGATCCGGAGCATCCGCTGCATCCGGGGCATCCGTATCCTCCCCACAGGCAAACAGGTCCGGCGCGCCGACGCGTCCCGAGGGCGTTCACGGAGCACGCGGCACGCAGCCGGGGGTCTCCGGCCGCGCACGGAGGTATCATCCACCGGAGAGTCCGCCCGCGCTCCGTTCCCGCACGGTCCCGACCGCCACCCGTCCATGCCGACCATCTACACGCCGTCCGTCATCGAGCGCTCCAGCCGCGGCGAGCGGAGCTACGACATCTTCTCGCGGCTGCTCCTGGACCGCATCGTCTTCCTCGGCACGCCGGTGAACGACGACGTCGCCAACGTCGTGATCGCGCAGCTGCTCTTCCTCGAGGCGGACAACCCCGGGAAGGACATCCACCTCTACATCAACTGCCCCGGCGGCTCGGTGTCGGCGGGGCTGGCGATGTACGACACCATGCAGCACCTGTCGTCGCCGGTGAGCACGATCTGCATGGGCTTCGCGGCCAGCATGGGCTGCTTCCTGCTCGCGGGCGGCACGAAGGGGAAGCGCTTCTCGCTGCCGCACGCGCGCATCATGATGCACCAGCCCTCGGGCGGGTCGGAGGGGACGGCGGCGGACATCGAGATCGCGGCGCGCGAGATCCTCTACACGCGCACGCGCATCAACGAGCTGATGGCGAAGCACACCGGGCGCGCGGTCGAGGAGATCGAGCGCGACTTCGACCGCGACCGCTACATGTCGTCGGACGAGGCGAAGGACTACGGCATCATCGACCACGTGATCACGTCGCGCAGCGAGATCGTCGAGGCGACCGCGCAGCCGACGGTCACGGCGTAGCGCCAGGCGGGCGCGCGGCCGGTCCGGGCCGCCCGCGTCGCCCGGCGCCCTTGCGGAGCCGCCGACCGCGCGCGAAGCTCGCGGCGGGACAGCTTCGCAGGAGCGCATGCTCGGATTCCCTGGACGCGCGGACTCGGCCCTGTCTCCGGCGACGACGCCGGAGGGCCCGGGCGCGCACGAGATCGTCGGGCTGCTGGCCGCGTGGCGCGCGGGCGACCGCGCCGCGAAGGACCGGCTGGCGTCGCGCGTCTACGACGCGCTGCACGCGCTGGC
>CBHYLO010000690.1:0-2398 GCA_966128675.1 uncultured bacterium
CCGCGGGCGTCGGCGCCATCAGCCAGTCCGCCGTCCCGACGTCCGCCGCGCGGAAGAGCACCTTCGACAGGTGCTTGTCCATCGCCAGCGCGCTCCCGAGGTGCCCGCTCCCCGTGTAGCGCACGCCGGCCAGGTCGAGCAGCGCCTGCACGGTGCCGTCCTCCCCCTGCCCGCCGTGCAGCGCCAGCAGCACGACGTCGGCGCCCTTCACGTCGCGCCACTCCGCCAGCGCCGTCGGGATCGACCCCGCCCCGCCGCCCAGCTTCCCGAGCTGCTCCAGCGACGGCGGGCGCGTGCCCACCCCCGCCGCCAGGTGCGCCGCCTCGCGGTCGCGCGACAGCGGCCCCTCGGCCGGATCGACGCAGGTGACCGCGTGCCCCCGCGTGCGCAGCGCCTCGGCCATGCGCAGGCCGGAGGCGAGCGAGACGTCGCGCTCGGCGGAGAAGCCACCCAGGAGAACGGTGATGTTCACTGCGAGAGATCACTCCCGCTCGGCGCTCGGCGCCCGGCGCTCGCGCCGCCGCGGTGGCAGAGCGGGCGCCGAGCGCCCAGCGCCGGGCGCGTCGTAGTGGGTTGGTCGTTCGCGTGTCAGCGCGACATCAGGAACTGCAGCATGTCGGTCCGCGTCACGATCCCCGTGACCCGGCCGCCGTCCTGCACGAGGAGCGCCGGCGTCGCCTTGCTCAGCAGCTTCGTCACCGCGTCCACCGGCTCGCTCGCCGGCACGGTCGGGAACGGCTCGTCCATCACCTCGCCGACGGTCGCGTCCAGGAAGCGCGTGCTCTCCAGCCCGCGCGTCGTCAGGTGGTACTCGGTCACGCTCCCCACGCACTGGTCGCCGTCCATCACCGGCAGCTGCGACACGTCGTGCAGCTTCATGAGCCCCAGCGCCTGCCGCACGAGCGCGCCGGGCGCGGTGCTCACCAGCGTCGCCGGGCCGCCGCGGGCGTTGTCGGCCTTCGCCTCCAGCACGTGCGCCAGCGTCACGCGGTCCGCGTCGAGCAGCTGGTTCTCGCGCATCCACTCGTCGTTGTAGAGCTTCGAGAGGTAGCGCTCGCCCGTGTCGCACAGGAAGGTCACGACGTACGCGCCGGGATCGTCCAGGCGCCGCGCCAGCTGCAGCGCGACGTGCGTGATGAGCCCCGCCGAGCCGCCGACGAACAGCCCCTCCTCGCGCGTCAGGCGGCGCGCCATCGCGAACGCGTCGCGGTCGCTGACCGTGTGGTACTCGTCGATCACCGACAGGTCGAGCGTCCCCGGGAGCTTGTCCTGCCCGATCCCCTCGACCTTGTACGGCGAGCCGGTGGGCTTCTCGCCCGCCTGCCCGCGCGCCTGCCGCCACAGCTCCGCGAGGATCGACCCCTGCGGGTCGCCGGCGATCACCTTGATGTCGGGGTTCCGCTCCTTCAGGTAGCGCCCGACGCCGGTGAGCGTGCCGCCCGTCCCCGCCGCCGCGACGAAGTGCGTGATGCGCCCCTCCGTCTGCTCCCACAGCTCGGGCCCCGTGGTCGCGAAGTGTGCCTCGGGGTTCGCCTGGTTGTAGAACTGGTTGGCGAGGATCGCGTTCGGCGTCGCCTCCGCGATGCGCTTCGCCCACATCACGTAGTTGTCGGGATGGTCGGGCGGCACCGCGGTGGGCGTGACGATGACCTCCGCCCCGAACGCCTTCAGCAGCCGCACCTTCTCCTGCGACATCTTGTCCGGCATGGTGAAGATGCAGCGGTAGCCCTTCATCGCCGCCGCGATCGCCAGCCCGACGCCGGTGTTGCCGCTGGTCCCCTCGACGATCGTCCCGCCCGGCTTCAGCAGCCCCGCCCGCTCGGCCGCCTCGATGATGGGCATGCCGATGCGGTCCTTCACGGACCCGCCCGGGTTGAAGATCTCGGCCTTCCCGTAGAGCGGCGTCCGCACCCCCCGGCCCAGGCGGCCGAGGCGGATCAGCGGCGTCCAGCCGATCGTGTCGAGGACGGAGTCGTACGGACGGCGGTTGCGGTCGGTCGCGACGGTATCGGCGGGTGCGGTCATGGACGGGCGCGGAGCACGGTGTCCCCGGGCAGCGGCGCGGCCTCGGGATGGCGGAAGTAGACCGGGAAGAGGATCGCCGCGCCCGTCGGGCGGCCGTCCTTCATCCCCGGCGTGAAGCGCAGCTTCTCGGACCCGGCGACGGCGCTGGAGTCCAGCGCCGGGTAGCCCGACGGCTCGGCCACCCGCGTGGAGTCGGGGACCACGGCGCCGGTCGAGTCGACCCACAGCCGCAGCGTGATGTTCCCCTGCACCTTCCGCGCGTAGAGCGCGGCCGGGTAGCGGAACGGCGGGTCGGCGTTGGTCATGCGCGGCGGCCCGTCGGCGGGCGGCGTCGCCGGCGCGGCGACGGTCGCGGCGGGCGTCGCGCCCGAAT
>CBHYLO010000691.1:0-2386 GCA_966128675.1 uncultured bacterium
GCGCGGACTACTCGATCGACCAGCTGTCGCGCTTCCTCGACCGCGGCGTGCGGGCCACGATGCAGCGGGTGGTGGTGGGCCACGCCGCCGGCGAGCCGCCGCCGGCCGCGCCGCCCGTGCCCGCGGCGGGGCTGGACCTGCGCGCGCTGCTGCGCGGGAAGTTCGCGGGCTGACCGGAGGACCGATGCCGACCGAGCGCGAGCGGATGCTGGCCGGGGAGCTGTACGACCCGATGGACGCGGCGCTGGTCGCCGCGCGCGAGCGGGCGCGCGACCTGTGCCAGGCGCTGAACGCGACGCGCGAGCGCGACCAGGACGAGCGGCGGCGCCTGCTGCGCGCGCTGTTCGCGACGGGCGGCGACAGCGTGTGGATGCAGCCGCCGTTCTTCTGCGACTACGGCGCGAACATCGAGCTGGGGACGCGCGTCTTCTTCAACTTCAATTGCGTGGTGCTCGACGTGTGCCGCGTGCGCATCGGCGACTACACGCTGTTCGGGCCCGCGGTGCAGATCCTGACGGCGATGCACCCGCTGGACGCCGCGCTGCGGCGGCAGCAGGAGTTCGGGAAGCCCGTGGACATCGGGTCGGACGTGTGGGTCGGCGGCGGCGCGATCGTCTGCCCGGGCGTGACCATCGGCTCGCGCACGGTGATCGGCGCGGGCAGCGTGGTGACGCGCGACGTGCCGGGCGACGTGCTCGCGGCGGGCAATCCGTGCCGCGTGATCCGTGCGATCACGCCCGGCGAGGACCGCGCGCGCCTGGCCGCCTCGGGCACCTCCACGTAGGCGGCATCCGCGGCCACCCGGTCGGACCCGATAGGCCGTTGGGCAGGATGCGGATGCTCCGGATCTGAACGGCGATGCTCCGGATCGCTCCGCGTCGCGGCGACGATCCGTGCGCCGGTGCGGAGGAGATCCGGAGGATCCGTCAGCATCCGGAGCATCCGCATCCCCCCGCTCGCCGACGCCGGCCACGCGCGACGCAGGCCGTCGAGGGCACGGAGCACGATCCGCAGCCCGCAGCCCGCAGGAGACTACCGGATCGGCCGCGGCTCCGGCGGCGCGGCGAGCCACGCGCGCAGCCCGGCGTACGGATCCTTCGGCGACGCCTTCGCCACCGCGACGATGCGCGCGACCGCGTTGCGCACGTCGCCGGCCTCGCGGCGCAGCACCTCCTCGAACAGCCCCAGCTCCCGCGCGTAGGTGCGCCGCGCCAGCAGCGACGCGTTGTCGAGCTGCACGCGCGCGGCCCACGCCGCGGCGCGCGTCGGCCCGAGCGCCGAGAGCCGCGGCCCCACCGAGTCCGCGAGCAGCTGCCGCGCGCGCGCGTAGACCACGTCGCGCGCCGCGACGCGCGCCGCGCTGTCGGCCGACGTGCGCCCCGGATGCGCCGCGTACGCCGAGTCGATGCGCGAGGCGAGCGCCTGCCAGAACCCCGCGAGCAGCTGGTCGTCCGCCCACCGCGACTCGGCGCGGCGCGCCGACGCCGTGTCCCCGCGCACCGCGAAGTACCGCCCGCTGCCGTACGCGCCCACGAAGCTGGCGAAGCTCTCGTTGAAGACCGCCTGCCCCGGCGCGTAGAAGGTGTTGTGCGTCAGCTCGTGCACGACCGTGTTCGCGAGGTCGACCGAGTCCTCCTGCAGCGTCGTGTTCAGCAGCGGATCGTCGAACCAGCCGAGCGTGGAGTACGCGGACGACGGCCGCAGGTAGACGTCGAAGCCGCGCGCGCGCAGCCCGCGCGCCGCGCGCCGCGCCGCCCCGAAGTCGAAGTAGCCCTTGTACGGCACGCGGCCGACGATCGGGAACCACCAACTGTACGCCTCGAGCCGGTCGCGGTGCGCGGCCGACAGCACCAGCACCAGCGTGTCGCGGCCGATGTCGGTGTAGCGCGTGAAGCTGCGCCCCGCGTCCAGCCCGAGCGAGTCGACCGCGAAGCGGCGCGCGTCGAGCACCAGCCGCAGCTTGTCGCGCGTGCGCGCGTCCACCCCGCCCTGCTCCACCAGCTTCGCGATCGGCTTGCGGCGCGCGAGGATGCGCCCCTGCTCGTAGCCCGCGCGGCTCAGGAAGCAGCCGGTGGGCGTGAGCGAGAGCAGCACGAGGCCGAGCGCGAGCGCGGCCCCCAGGCGCAGGCGGCGGCGCGGGCGGCGCGATGCGCGCGATTCGCCCGTCGCGCTCACGGCGCCCACCGCACGCCGAGCCGGTGGGTCGCGCCGAGGGCGGCGTAGCCCTGGTACGCGTAGTCCAGCCCCACCGCGCGGAAGCCGAGCCCCGCGCCGACCGTCTGCGCCGGCATCGCCTCGTCGCGCAGCAGGCGGCGCCGCACGCCGCCGCGCGCGTCGAGCGACAGGCGCCCGCGCCGCCAGCGCAGCTCCGCGCCCGCCGCGGGCC
>CBHYLO010000692.1:0-2384 GCA_966128675.1 uncultured bacterium
GCCGCGAGCGCCGGCACGCCGTAGTGCCGCTCCGCCAGCTGGAACACGAGCAGCGTGCGGTAGCCGCTCGGGTCGGTGGCGGGATCGGCGCGGCCGACCTCCACGCCCGGGCGCTCCAGCACCTCCCACCAGCGCTCGTCGCGCGCGACGTCGGCGGCGTGGCGCGACCGCGGCCCCCACGCCAGCACGATCCGGTTGCGCGCGAACAGCGTCCAGCGCGCGACGTGGCGCGGCGCGAGGAGCGCGGGGAACACGGCCCGGTCGGCCAGCAGCAGCACGTCCGGCGCCTCGCCGAGGTCGGTGATGCGCCGCGCCAGCTCGAGGCTCGACTGCGTCTCCAGCCGCGTGGGCACGCCGGTGCGCGCAGTGAACGAGTCCAGCGCCGCGCGCACCGGGCGCGTGAGGCTCGCCGCCGCCCACACGGTCAGCGGCGGCTGCGGCGACGCGCCTGGCGCGGCGTCGCAGGCGACCAGGAGCGCCGTCAGCGGCAGCGCGAGCGCGGGGCGAGCGGTGGGCATGGTCGCGGAAAGCTCGGCGGCGCGCGCGGCGCGGCAAGGGCCCCGCGCGCGGCACTCCGCATCGCCAGCCGGCGCGGGTATCTTCCTCGCCAGCCGCCCGCCTGGCGGACCACTCTCCCCTGCCCCGCGCTCATGTCCGACGCTCCCGCCGCGCCCGCGCCGTCCGACGCCTCGTCGCCGCTCGTCGGCGTCGTCATGGGGAGCAAGAGCGATTGGGGGATCCTCGGCCCCGCGTGCGAGACGCTGGCCGAGCTGGGCGTGGCGTACGAGGCGCGCGTCGTGTCGGCGCACCGCACTCCCGACTGGCTGTTCGAGTACGCCGAGCAGGCCGAGGCGCGCGGGCTGCGCGCCATCATCGCGGGCGCGGGCGGCGCGGCGCACCTCCCCGGCATGCTCGCGGCGAAGACGCTCGTGCCGGTGCTCGGCGTGCCGGTGCCGGCGACGATGCTCGCCGGCGTCGACTCGCTGCTCTCGATCGTGCAGATGCCGGCCGGCGTGCCGGTGGGCACGCTCGCCATCGGCAAGCCCGGCGCGATCAACGCCGCGCTGTTCGCCGCGCAGCTCATCGCGACCACCGACCCCGCGCTCCGTGCGCGCCTGGCGCGCCGGCGCGACGAGCGGCGCGACGAGGTGCTCGCGCAGACCCTGCCCTGACCGCCCGCAACCGCACGCAGATGACGACGCACGACGGCGCGCCCATCCTCCCCGGCGCCACGATCGGGATCCTCGGCGGCGGGCAGCTGGGCCGCATGACGGCGATGGCCGCGCGCAGCATGGGCTACGACATCCACGTCCTCGATCCCGATCCGGACTGCTCGGCGCGGCCGGTCGCGTCGCGCGTGGTGACGGCGCGCTTCGATGATCCGTCGGCAGCAATCGATCTCGCGAAGGGCTGCGACGTGGTGACGCTGGAGATCGAGCAGATCGCGCCGACGGTGATGGAGGCCGTCGCGCAGCACGCGCCGCTGCGGCCCGGCGCGGCGCCGATCTGGATCATCCAGGACCGCGTGCGGCAGAAGGACTGGCTTGCGGAGCACGCGTTTCCGGTGGGCGAGTTCCGCCACGCCGAGAGCGCCGACGACGTGAGGGACGCCGTGCAGGCGCTCGGCGCGTGCATCGTGAAGGCCGCGCACGGCGGCTACGACGGCCGCGGCCAGGCGCACGTGACCGGGGCCGCCGACGCCGCGAAGGCGTGGGAGGCGGTCGGCGCGCGCCGCAGCGTCGTCGAGCAGCGGCTGGACCTCGCGCTGGAGTTCTCGGTGCTGGTGGCGCGCCGCGCCGACGGGCAGATGGCGGTGTATCCGCCCGCGCGGAACCACCACTCGAGCGGCGTGCTCGCGTGGTCGGTGCTGCCGGCCGACGTCCCGAAGGACGTCGCGCGCACGGGCGCCGAGATCGCGCTCGGCATCGCGGAGGGGCTGGAGATCGTCGGGCTGCTGGCCGTGGAGCTGTTCGTCACGACCGACGGCCGCGTGCTGGTGAACGAGCTCGCGCCGCGCCCGCACAACACGTATCACGCGTCCGAGCGCGCCTGCGCGACGAGCCAGTTCGAGCAGCTGGTGCGCGCCGTGTGCGGCCTGCCGCTCGGCGCGCCGACGCTGGTGAGCGCGGGCGCGATCGCGAACCTGCTGGGCGACCTCTGGCTCGCCGACGCGCCGCCCGACGTCGCGGGCGCGCTGGACGTCGCGACCGCGCGCGTGCACCTGTACGGCAAGCGGAGCGCGCGCGAGGGGCGCAAGATGGGCCACGTCTCCGCCATCGGGCAGAGCGGCCCCGAGGCGCTGGGCCGCGCGCTGGACGCGTACGATGCCCTCCGGCCGGCGGCATGCCCGGCCATCGAACGGCCGTGACTCCTCGTCGATCGGC
>CBHYLO010000693.1:0-2375 GCA_966128675.1 uncultured bacterium
CCACTCCGATGTCGCACCTCTCCACGCGCTCGCTGCTGCTGTCGCTCGTCACGCTCGCCGCCTGCGCGCCCGACGACGTCGTCGCGCCGGCGGGCCCGGAGGCGACGACCGTCGGCCTCACCGCCGTCGCCGCCGCGCCGCTCGCGAGCATCGGCGACACCGCGCTCGTGCGCCCGCGCGTGCTCGACCAGCACGGCCAGCCGCTCGACGGCGCGCGGCTCCGCTGGTCGCTCTCGCGGCCCGACGTCGTCGCGCAGGACGCCGAGGGCGTGTTCCGCGCGATCGGGAACGGCCGCGTGACCATCGTCGCCGCGCTCGACGTCGGGCCGACCGGCGTCCGGCCGGCCGGCTACTGGGCCGACCGCCTCGCCGACAGCGTGGTCGTCGAGGTGCGCCAGCGCGCCGCGCGGCTCACGCTCGCGCCGGTCGACACCGCGTTCGGCACGCTCGGCGCCGCGCGGCAGCTGCGCGTGGAGGTGACCGACGCGCGCGGCCACGCGATGCTCGACGGCCCGCCCGCGCTGACGTGGCGCTCCGCCGACGCGCGCGTCGTCGACGTCGACGGCGGCGGCATCGTGCGCTCGCAGGGCGAGGGCAGCGCCCGCGTCACCGTGCAGGCCGACGCGCTGGTGGGAGCCGCGACGTTCACGGTGCGGCCGCGGCTCCCGCACACGTCGTGCATGGTGTTCGCGCAGCGCCGGCAGACGCGCCAGGCGTGCGTGACGCTGGACTTCGTCGTGCGCGAGGCCGCCCGATGAGCGCCGCGCGCAACGTCGTCCGCGCGCTGGCGCTCGCGGCGGTCGTCGCCGCGCCCGCGGCGGCGCAGCAGCAGTCCGCGCGCGACACCGCGTCTGCCGCCGCGTCCTCGTGGCTCGGCCGCGTCAGCGTGACCGCCCGACTCGGGCAGCTGCGGCCGTCGGGCCGCAGCGAGCTGTTCGCGCTCATGGACCGCGCGCTCCTGCCCACCGACGGCGCGCTGCGGCCGCGGCTCGCGGGCGGCGAGCTGCACGTCGCGCTGACGCCGCGCTTCGGCGTGCTGCTGGGCGCCGAGTCGGGGCGGGGCACGGTCGCGTCGGTGAGCCGGGCGCGCGCGACCGGCGTCGACGCCGACGTGCGGCAGCCGACGACGCTCGACGTCGCGTCGCTGCAGGACGTGGGCGCCGAGTGGCAGGCGCTCCGGTGGCGGCGTGACGGCGTGGGCGCGACCGATCGCCTCCGCGTCCTGCTCGGCGCCGGTGGCGGCGTCGCGCGCTACCGCCTGCGCCAGTGGGGCGACTTCGTGGACGCGCAGCGCAGCGTGACCTACGGCGACGACTTCGGCTCCGCGGGCCGCGGCGGCTTCGGCTACGGCAGCGCCACGCTCGAGGTGCCCGTGCGCCGCTGGGTCGCGGTGCAGGGCGACGTGCGGCGCCAGGTCGGGTCCGCGCCCATGTCCGCAGACTTCGCGTCGTTCGACCGCCTGGACCTGGGCGGGACGCGCGTCGCCGCCGGCCTGCGGCTGCGCCCCGCGGCGATGTTCGGCGGGCGTTAGCTGCAACGGCGGACGGCTCGCGGGATCGGTGCCGGCGCGTATGTTGGTCGGCACCCACCCGCAAACCGGTCCCGCCGTGCGCCTCCGCCTCCTCCTCGTCCCGCTCGCGCTCCTCGCCGCCCCGGCCGCCGCCCAGACGCCCGCCGGCGCCACCGTCAGCGGCGTCGTGCGCGACGGCCTGTCGCGGGCGCCGCTCGCCGGCGCCACGGTGCAGCTGGTCTCGTCCGCCGACGCGCTGGGCGGCACCCGCTCGGCCGTCTCCGACTCGGTCGGCGCCTTCGCGTTCGCGGGAGTCGCCGACGGGCGCTACACGCTCGGCTTCCTGCACCCGATGCTCGACTCGCTCGGCATCGAGCCGCCGCAGCGCGCCGTGCAGGTCGAGCGCGGCCGGCCCGTGCGCCTCGACGTCGCGAGCCCCTCGGCCGCGCAGATCCGGGCCGAGCTCTGTGGGCCGGCCACCGCGGACTCGGGCGCGGTGGTGATGGGCGTCGTGCGCGGCGCGGGCGACGGCGCGCCCGTCGCGGGCGCCTCGGTGGCGGGCGTCTGGAGCGAGCTGACGCTGGGGCGCGGCGGGATGGTCCCGACCACGAAGCGCATCGTCGCGACGACTGCCGCCGACGGGCTGTTCGCGCTCTGCAACGTGCCGCGCGGCGGGCTGATGGCCGTCGGCGCGAGCCGCGGCGCCGACAGCACCGACATGATCGACCTCGAGGGGCCGGCCGAGGGCTTCCTGCACCGCGCGCTGGACGTCGGCGCGGCGCGCGCGGACGCCGCGTCCGCCGCCACCCCGGTGTCGACCCCCAGCCCCGCGACGGCCTTGAACGCGCTCGCCTCGGTCTTGACC
>CBHYLO010000694.1:0-2369 GCA_966128675.1 uncultured bacterium
GCGTCGCCCGACGCCCTGCCCGCGGAGCGCGAGGCCGGCGCCGACGCGCCCCTGGCGCTGGCCGACGCGCGCCCCGCATGGGCGGCGGCCGGCGCGGCGCACCTGTCCGCGGTGCTCGTGCCCCTGGTGGCGCACGGGCGCGTGCTCGGCGACGTGTGCGCCGTCGCCCCGCCGGGCGTGCCCCTGGGCGACGACGCGCTGGAGACGCTGCGCTTCCTCGCGCCGACGGCGGCGCTGGCGGTGGACGTGCTGCTGCTCGACGAGCGCGCGCAGCAGCAGCACGCCGAGGAGCGCCGCTGGGCCGAGCAGCTGCGGCAGGCGGAGAAGCTGGCGGCGCTGGGCGAGCTGGTGGCCGGCGTGGCGCACGAGATCAACAACCCGCTCACCGGCATCAGCGCGTTCGCGGAGCTGCTGCTGGAGGACGGGCTGAGCCCCGAGCAGCGCGAGAGCGCGCGCCTCATCAAGCGCGAGGCCGACCGCGCGGTGGGCGTCGTGCGCGACCTGCTGGCGTTCTCGCGCAAGACGGAGCCCGAGCACCTGCCGCTGCAGCTCGACGCGCTGCTGGAGCACGTGCTGCGCATGCGCGGCTACGCGCTGCGCGCCGGCGGCGTGGCGCTGTCGCTCGACATCGCGCCGCAGCTGCCGCCGGTGCGCGGCGACGAGGCGAAGCTGCAGCAGGTGCTGCTGAACCTCCTGCTGAACGCCGAGTACGCGCTGCGCGACGCGGCCGACCCGCGGCTGACGGTGCGCGCGCGCGTCGCCGGCCCGGCCGACGGGCTCGTCGACGAGGGCGTGGTGATCGAGGTCACCGACACCGGCGTCGGCATCGCGCCCGACGCGCTCGCGCGCATCTTCGAGCCGTTCTACACTACGAAGCCGCCCGGCGAGGGCACGGGGCTGGGGCTGAGCGTCAGCTACGGCATCGTGCAGGCGCACGGCGGCGACATCACGGTGCGCAGCGCGCCGGGCGCGGGGACGACCTTCGCCGTGGCGCTGCCCGCCGTGCCGCCCGCGCCTGCGGGCCCCGCCCTGCTCGACTTCCCGGAGGAGGCCCCGGCCTCCGCCCTTGCCGTCCGTTCGCGATGATCGACTCCACGCCCACCGCGCCCTCGACGGCGCCGTCCACCGCGCCGGCGCCGGGCGCCGCGCGCCCCCCCCCCGCCCCGCGGGGCGCCGCCCCCACCCCCGCCCCCCCCCACCCGTAGACGATCCGCCTCGCGCTCGGCCGCTTCCTCCGCGCGCGCGCGTACGAGGTGGAGGCCGTGCCCTCGGGCGCGGCCGCGCTGGCGGCGATCACGCCGGGCCGCTTCGCGCTCATGCTGTGCGACGTGCGCATGCCGGGCGTCAACGGCGTCGACGTCGTGGCGCAGGCGCGCGCGCTCGACCCGGAGCTCGCGATCGTGATGCTGAGCGCCGTCAACGACGCGGCCACCGCGCGCGCGGCGTTCGTCGCCGGCGCGGTGGACTACCTGCTCAAGCCCGTCGAGCTGGCGGTGCTGCTGCAGGCCGTCGAGCAGGCGCTGCACCGCCGCGCGCTGGTCGTGAAGCAGCGCGAGATCGAGCGCGCGATCCGCGACGAGGTGGCCAGCGCCACCGAGCAGCTGGAGCGCGACCGCACCTCGCTGCACGCGGTGAGCGTGGAGGTGGCGGAGGCGCTGGTGACGGCGATGGAGGCGAAGGACCCGTTCCTGCGCGGCGCGTCGCAGCGCACGGCGGACCTCGCGTCGTCGATCGCCGTCGAGCTGCGGCTGGACGAGGACGCGACCGAGGCGGTGCGCCTGGCCGGCCGCCTGCACGACGTGGGGATGATCGGCATCCGCGAGAGCGTGCTGCACAAGCCGGGACGCCTGACGCCCGAGGAGTACGCGCACGTGCAGGAGCACGTCCGCATCGGCCTCGACATCCTCGCGCCGCTGCGCCACCTGAGCGAGACGCTGCGCTTCGTCGGCGACCACCACGAGCACTTCGACGGCAAGGGCTATCCGCGCGGGCTGGCCGGCGACGCGATCTCGATCGGCGGCCGCATCCTCGCCGCCGCCGACGCGTTCGAGGCCATCACCTCCAAGCGCAGCTACCAGCAGCCGATGGAGCCGGCGGCGGCGGTGGCGTACCTGGAGAGCCGCGTCGGAACCCTCCTCGATCCGGCCGTCTACGCCGCGCTGCGCACGGCGGTGGCGCGCGGACGCGCGCTCACCTTCCTCGAGTAGAGCGGAGGACGGTCCCGCGGAGGACGGAACGGCGGAGGGCGATGGAGCGTGAAACGGAAAGGCGGACCTCTCGGCTCGAAGCTTCAAGCTGAAAGGTCCGCTTCATCGTTTCACGCCGTTCCGTCCTCCGCCTCATCGTTCTCCGCGGTATCGTCCTCCGCC
>CBHYLO010000695.1:0-2368 GCA_966128675.1 uncultured bacterium
CTCGCGTCACCCCCTCCGGAGTCTCCCATGCGTCGCACGCTGCCCCGTTCCGCCCGCCTCGTCCCGGCCGTCGCCGGGCTGCTCGCCGCCAGCTCGCTGACGGCCACCTCGCTGCTCGCGCAGACGCGCCGCGCGGAGTCCGCCGCGAGGGTCGGCGTCGCCGACGTGACGCCATACGCCGGCGTGATGCTGTTCGGCAACTACCTCGACGGCCCGCTGGGGACGAGCGTGCGCAGCCGCCCGGCGCCCATCGGCGGCGCGCAGCTCAGCGTGTCGCTCGCGCCGGGCCTCGCGCTCACGGGCAACGTGGGCTACACGAGCGGCGACCTCGAGGTCGGCGCGCCGATCCTCGGCGGCCTGCGCGTCGGGTCCAGCAGCTCGTGGCTCTACGACGCGGGGCTGGAGCTGCGGCTGCCGTCGGCGTCGACCATCTCGCCGTTCATCCAGGCGGGCGGCGGCGCGATCACGACGAAGCTCAGCGGCGGGCCGCTGTCGACGACCTCCACGAACCCCGCCTTCAACGCCGGCGCGGGCCTCGACCTCTCCTTCGGCCGCTCGGCCGCGCTGCGCCTGCAGGTGCGCGACTACGTGGCCAAGTTCACGAGCGAGGAGGTCGCGGGCTTCGAGGTGAAGGGGAACGTCTCGCACAACATCGCCGCCAGCGCGGGGCTGCGCTTCTCGTTCTGAGCGCGATCGGGTGAGCCGTCTCACGCATCCCGCCCTCACGCTCCCAACACGTCCGGAGGACGCGGACGATCCCGACGTCGTGCACGTCGTCGTCGAGACGCCGCAGGGCAGCGCGCACAAGCTCGCGCTCGACGAGGAGCGCGGGCTCTTCCTGCTCAAGCGCGCGCTGCCGCTGGGCATGGTGTTCCCGTACGACTTCGGCTTCGTGCCCTCGACGCTGGGCGACGACGGCGGGCCGCTCGACGTGATGGTGCTGCTGGACGGACCGACCGCGCCGGGCGTGCTGGTGGAGGCGCGGCTGGTGGGCGTGATCGAGGCCGAACAACGGAACGGCGACGCGGAAGCGGAGAAGCCGCAGCGCAACGACCGGCTGCTCGCGGTGTCGCCGCTGTCCGCGCGCCTCGGCCACGCGCGCACGCTGGACGACGTCGGCGCCGCGACGGTCGACGAGATCGAGCGCTTCCTCGTGCGCTACCAGGAGGCGCTCGGCCGCACGTTCACGCCGCTGGGCCGCGGCGACGCGACGGCCGCACGCACGCTGGTGGACGCGGGCGCGCGGCGGTTCGCCAGGAAGACCTAGGTCACGCGGCGAACAGGTCGAGCTGTCGCGGCCCCGCCGTGAGTCGCGCGATGCGCGCCTGCAGCACGCGCGCGGCGTCGTCGATGGCGCGGGCGCCGTGGTCCGCCGCGACGATGAACGGCAGCGCGCGCGACACCGGCACGTGCAGCCGCGCGAGGTCCAGCGTGCGCACGCGATGCCACGCGCGCATCGCGAGGATGCGGTCGACGGTGCGGCGCCCGAAGCCCGGCACGCGCAGCAGCTGCTCGCGCGGCGCCCGGTTCACGTCGACGGGAAACGCCTCGGGGTGGCGCATCGCCCACGCGAGCTTGGGATCGATCGCGAGCGCCAGGTCGGGCGCGTCCGCGGGCGCCAGCTCGTGCACCGCGAAGCCGTACTCGCGCACCAGCCAGTCGGCCTGGTAGAGTCGCCGCTCGCGCATCGCGGGCGGCGCGACGTCGGGGAGCAGGTCGCCGCGCGCGTCGGCGAGCGGCACGAACGCGCCGTAGTAGACGCGCCGCAGCCGCTGCCGCTGGTAGAGCGCGCTCGCCGCGCCCAGCAGCTCCGCGTCGGTCGCGTCGTCGGCGCCGACGATGAGCTGCGTGACCTGGCCCGCGGGCGCGAAGCGCGGCAGCGCGCGCCGCCATGCCCGCGCCGGATCGAGCGTCACGCGGTGCCGCCGCGACACCTCGTGCGCCTCGGCGATCCCGTCGCGCAGGCGGTCCATCGCGCGGTGGATCGTGGCCAGCCGGCGCCCGGGCGCGAGCGCGTCGAGGCGCCGCTGCGTCGGCAGCTCGACGTTCACGCTGACGCGGTCGGCCCAGCGGCCCGCCTCGCGGATCAGCTCCGGGCTGGCGTCGGGCAGGACCTTGAGGTGGACGTAGCCCAGGAAGTGGTGCTCGCGGCGCAGCGTGCGGGCGACGGCGACCATCTGCTCCATCGTGTGGTCGGCGTCGCGGTCGACGGCGCTGCTGAGGAACAGCCCCTCCACCAGCCCGCGCCGGTGCCAGTCGATCGTGAGGCGGACCACGTCGCGGACCGACAGCCGGGCGCGCGGCGGATCGGCCGACCGGCGCAGCGGGCAGTAGGCGCAGTCGTGGACGCAGTGGTTGCTGAGGAGGA
>CBHYLO010000696.1:0-2357 GCA_966128675.1 uncultured bacterium
ACCGCCCGCGCCCTGAACGGCGACCTCCGCTCGGCGACGCTCGACGCGCCGACGCGCGACGACGCCGTCCTGATGCTCAAGCGCATGCGCCTCTCCGTCCTCAAGATGGACGAGGCGTCGAAGAAGCCGAAGGGCGGCAGCAAGGTGCCGATGCGCGACATCGTCATCTTCACGCGGCAGTTCTCGACGATGATCAACGCCGGCCTCCCGCTCGTGCAGGCGCTGGACATCCTGGCGAAGCAGAGCGAGCACAAGGGGCTGCAGCAGATCACGAAGGCCGTCGTCTTCGAGGTCGAGAGCGGCGCCACGGTGGCCGACGCGATGCGCAACCATCCGAAGGGGTTCTCGGACCTCTACACGAACATGGTGGCGGCCGGCGAGGCGGGCGGTATCCTCGACACGATCCTGATGCGCCTGGCGACGTTCCTCGAGAAGAACGACCGCCTGGTGCGCAAGGTGAAGGGCGCGATGGTCTACCCGGCGGTGATCATGAGCGTCGCCGCGCTGGCGATCGTGATCCTGCTGTGGAAGGTCATCCCGGTGTTCAAGGACATGTTCGCGTCCGTGAACATGGAGCTGCCGCTGCCGACGCGGATCGTCATCGGCGCCTCCGCCTTCCTCAACGACTACTGGTGGGCGATCGGCCTCGGCGCCGTCGGGCTGGGGTTCATGATCCAGCGCATCTACGCGACGCCGGAGGGGAAGCTCGGGATCGACAAGCTGATGCTGAAGATGCCGGTGCTGGGCGACGTGCTGCGCAAGGCGTCGGTGTCGCGCTTCACGCGCACGCTGGGGACGCTGATCTCCTCGGGCGTGCCGATCCTGGACGGGCTGGAGATCACGGCGCGCACCGCGGGCAACCGCGTGGTGCAGGACGCGATCATGGCGTCGCGCGCGTCGATCGCCGGCGGCGACACGATCGCCGCCCCGCTGGCCAAGTCGAACGTCTTCCCGCCGATGGTGATCTCGATGATCGCCGTCGGCGAGCAGACGGGCGGCCTGGACGAGATGCTGACGAAGATCGCGGACTTCTACGACGACGAGGTGGACGCGGCGGTGAGCGCGCTCCTGTCGCTGCTGGAGCCGATCATGATCGTGGTGCTCGGCGTCGTGGTGGGCGGCATGATCGTGGCCATGTACCTGCCGATCTTCGACATGGTGAACGCGGTGGGGTGAGGCCGGGCGGCGTGTCCGTCGCGCACGGGCACGCGCCTCACGGCCGGGCACTCCAGCTGTGACTTTGCAGAGTCTTTCGGCGGCGCGTTGCGCGCTCTCTCGTTGCTGATTGCGAGATGTTTTGTAATGCGCCGTAAGTCTCTCCCCTGCAATCGTTTGCTGGTTTGGCTTCGTGGGCTCGGCCGTTCGAGCCACTGGATGCATGCCCCAGGAAGTAGCTGATTCGCGACCTGTCTGGCGTAGCAAGAAGTTGTGCGGCTTGCTCGGAAGTCGACGTGCCATGACTGCAGGCATGACGACGGCGGGGGTTCGGTGGGGGGACTCTCCTGCATCCCTCATTGGCTCCCGAGAGTCCCGATCACGACGATTCGTGGTCGTTTGTCGGGCACGGCGGCTCCGCCGGCCGGTCCCGAGCGAGCGGCATGCCGGTGGACTCGCCGGCGGCCACGGCAGGCACGGCCCCGGCGCGAGGCGGAGCGGGCGCGTAGCCCCGTGGGCGGCCAGTCGTACGCCGGGCACGGGGTCGGTTAGTAGCCGCACCAGGGCACCGAGCAGCTACGGTGGCGCCAGTGCCTGCTCACGCGTCGACCGTTGGTCCTTCTGCTCCCGAGGGATCCCGGCCTCCCACTCGGGCTCCCCCATGCTGCGGGC
Source organism: uncultured bacterium (assembly GCA_966128675.1). Classification (GTDB taxonomy): domain Bacteria; phylum Gemmatimonadota; class Gemmatimonadetes; order Gemmatimonadales; family Gemmatimonadaceae; genus Roseisolibacter. Next base: position 1,828 of record CBHYLO010000696.1, read on the forward strand.
GCACTCGATCCGTCCTGGGCGTCGCGCCGTAGTCGCGCTCAAGCCGGTGTAGGACGTCCGCCAAGCGGATCGCCGCCCTCGGGCGCAAGTACAGGTTCGGGTCGCGGGCCGCCTCCCCGATCGCGTGCTGGAACGGCGGCTGGTCCTCCAGCGGGGCCCACGCCCAGATCGCACCGGCGCCGCGCAGCGCCGGCGGCCTGGCGCGCGCTCAGACGTGCTTAGACGCTCCCCCGCTGCGTAAGCCGGGGATCATCGGCTGGCCGCCCGCCGAAGCCGGGCCGGATCGGCCGGCCGGCCTAGCTGTCGCTACTACACACGTTGCTCACCCTCTCAAGGGGGGCGGGACCAGACGCCGAAGGGGTCCATGCACTCCGCCTCACCAAAGCCGCATTGGCACTGGCGATTCGGGCGGCCCCTCGCGGCCGACACGCAAGCCGTGCGGGCCGCGCGCCCACATCAGGGTGTGAGCAACGTGTGTCGAAACGACATCTAGCCCGTCCCGATCGCGCAGCGCCCCGCCGTCAGGGTTG
>CBHYLO010000697.1:0-2341 GCA_966128675.1 uncultured bacterium
AGCTCGATCGTCGCCATCGCGTGGTCCTCGACGAGAAGGGAGTGAGGGGAAGGGCACGACGTCCCGCGCACACGCCGTACCACGTGCGGCTCCACGATCCGTGCGCGCGCTCGTCGTCGTGGGTGCGATGGGCGGCTCGACCATTTCCGGGGGATACCCCGTGACTGGCTCGGCCATTTGCGGGGGATACCCCTCATCCGCTCGATCGCCGGTCGACGGGCCGGCGTCCAGCCGCCGGACGTCCCGATCCGCCGGCGGCCGGGCGTCGCGGCGCGCGTGCCGACGCGCTTGCCGGCGCGCGGCCCGCGGCGCAGATAGCACGTCTCGCGTGCACCCGGCGCGCCGATCCGTCCGCATCTGCCCTCAAGCGCATCCCATCGCCCACCGCCCGCCTCGTCGTCGGCCTGCTCGCCGCGGCCGCCGCGGCCCCGCTCGGGGCGCAGGCCGCCCCGCGCACGTCCGAGGTCCCCGCCGCGCTCGCGGCCGTCCGCGAGGCCGACCTCCGGCGCGACGTCACCGGGATGGCGTCGCCCGCGATGCGCGGCCGCGAGGGCGGCACGCTGGACGAGATGCGCGCGTCGATGTGGGTCGCGGAGCAGTACCGCCGCATCGGGCTCAAGCCGGCGGGCGACGACGGCACCTGGTTCCAGTGGTTCGACATGGTCCGCACGCGCGTCTCGACCACCGCGAGCCGCGCGAGCGTCGGCGGCCAGGCGATGACGCTCTTCCGCGACCTGACGCCGCTCAACGTCGTGCCGGCCGAGGCGGCGGGCGCGGTGCTGTGGGTGCCCGACGCGACCGACAGCACGGTGGACGTGCGCGGGCGCATCGTCGCGACGCCGCTGCTCGCGCCGCCGCCGGCGGCGATCCGCGCGAACAGCTACACCTTCGCGTCGCGCTACGCGGACGCCGCCATCAACGCCACGCTCGCGCGCTTCCAGCGCCGCGGGCCGGCGGCCGTGCTCCTCGTGGCGTCGGCGCCCGTGGACAGCGCGTACGAGGTCGTGGCGTCCGCGCGCACGCGCGGCGCGTACGACGTGGACCGCGCCGTGCCGCGCGCCGCCAACGGCTCGCCGCGCGTGGCGCCGCCGCCCGCGCTCGGCAGCGGGCCGACGCCCGCCTTCCTCGTGCGCGCGGCGATGCGCGAGACGCTCGCGCGGCAGCCGCAGGCCGAGCTGTCCGTGCGGCTGGAGCGGTTCACGACGCCGTCGGTGAACGTCATCGGCATGGTGCGCGGCACCGACCCCGCGCTGCGCGACGAGTACGTGGTCTTCAGCTCGCACCAGGACGCCAACGGCGTGCGCGTCACGCTCGAGGGGGACTCGGTGCACGCGGGCGCCGACGACAACGCCACGGTGACGGCCGCGGGGCTGGCGGCGGCGCGCGCGTTCGTGCGGCAGCCGGGGAAGCGCTCAGTGCTCTTCATCAACCACGGCTCCGAGGAGCGCGGCCTGATCGGCTCGCGCTACCACGCCGCGAACCCGGTCGTCCCGCTGGCGCGCATCGTGGCGGTGCTCAACGGCGACATGATCGGCCGCAACCACCCGGACAGCGCGGCGCTGCTGGGCGCGCAGCCGCCGCACCGCAACTCGAGCGACCTGGTGGCGATGGCGATGCGCGCCAACGCGCTCACCGGCCGCTTCACGCTCGACTCGCTGTGGGACCGGCCGACGCATCCGGAGGGGTGGTACTTCCGCAGCGACCACCTGCCGTACGCGCGCCTGAACGTGCCGGCGCTGATGTACACGACCAACCTGCACGACGACTACCACACGCCGCGCGACAACCCGGCGCGCATCGACTACGCGAAGCTCACCCGCATGGCGCGGTGGATGTACCTCACGGGCTGGTTCGTCGCGACGGCGCCGAAGCGGCCGGCGCTCGATCCGGGGTTCCGGCTGGAGCGCTGAGCGCCGCCGCGCCGTCGCGGGACGGGGCGGGCGGCGCGGGACGCCGGCGTCGCGGGTACACGAGCTCCTCGATCAGCTCGAAGCCGCGCGGCGGCGTCCGCGCGGCGTCCGGCGCGACGTCGGCGCCGGTGCGCACGAACGGATCGGCCGCGGCCAGGTCGACGTCGTAGCCGAGGTCCTGCAGCGCGCCGAGCGTGATCGCCGAGAGCCAGTACCGCGGCGCGAGGACACGCGTCATGAGCTCGTCGCCGAAGACGCTCTCGCGCCAGTGCGCGCTGCCCGGTTCGACGGGCACGCCCGTCGCCGCTGCCGTGAACCCCGCCGCCGTCGCGGCCTGCACGGCGCTCGCGCCGTAGTAGAACGGGTTCGCGATCCAGTTCCAGTCGGGCACCAGATCGACGAACCGCGCCGTGGTGCCGATGCCGAGCACG
>CBHYLO010000698.1:0-2338 GCA_966128675.1 uncultured bacterium
GCGGGGCTCGCGAAGCCCGGCCCCGCGGTGAAGCCGGAGCACCTGGTGTTCGTCGGGCTCCGCGACCTCGACCCGCCCGAGCAGGCGTTCATCCGGCAGGCGGCGATCCGCGCGTTCACGATGCGCGACATCGACGAGCGCGGCCTGCGCGCGGTGATGAGCGACGCGCTCGAGATCGCAACGCGCGGCACGGGCGGCGTCCACGTCAGCTGCGACGCGGACTGGATCGATCCGGCCGAGGCGCCGGGCGTGGGCACGCCGGTGCGCGGCGGCGCGACGCTGCGCGAGGCGCACCTCGCGATGGAGATCCTCGCGGACTCCGACGCGATGCTGGCGATGGACCTGGTGGAGATCAACCCGATCCTCGACCGGCGGAACCACACGGCGGAGCTGGCGGTCGATCTGTTGGCGTCCGCGTTCGGGAGACGGATTCTCTGAACGGCGCTGCGGGCTGTGGATCCTGCTCCGTGCCCTCGGCGGCCGGTGTCGCACCTGGCAGGCCCGAACTACTCGTCTGGCTACGGATGCTCCGGATGAGACGGATCATCCGGATCGCTCCTCGGAGCGCATGGGACCTCGCCGCCACGGGGAATGATCCGAATGATCCGTTCCGATCCGGAGCATCCGCATCCCCCGGTTCGCCGACCCATGCCAGGCGCGCCAGACTCTGACGACCAGACGCAGCACGTGATGTGACTCTGCCCTTCATCCGGACTTCAATGGCCACCTCGACGATCGAGCACGACGCGACGCGCGAGATCATCGCGCTGGAAGAGCGGTTCGGCGCCCACAACTACCACCCGCTCGACCTCGTCATCGAGCGCGGCGAGGGCGCGTGGGTGTGGGACGTCGAGGGGCGGCGCTACCTCGACTGCCTGAGCGCGTACTCCGCCGTCAACCAGGGGCACTGCCATCCGCGCATCCTCGCGACGATGGTCGAGCAGGCGGCGCGCGTCACGCTGACGTCGCGCGCGTTCCGCAACGAGCAGCTGCCCGCGTTCTGCGAGGAGCTGGCGACGCTGTGCGGGATGGAGATGGTGCTCCCCATGAACACCGGCGCCGAGGCGGTGGAGACGGCCATCAAGGCGGCGCGGCGGTGGGGGTACGAGCGGAAGGGGATCGCGCGCGACCGCGCGGAGATCCTCGCGTTCACGAACAACTTCCACGGGCGCACGACGACCATCGTCGGCTTCTCGTCGGAGCCGTCGTACCGCGAGGGGTTCGGGCCGTTCGCGCCGGGCTTCCGGCTGCTGCCGTTCGGCGACATCGACGCGGTGCGCGCGGCCATGGGGCCCGAGACGTGCGCGGTGCTGATCGAGCCGATCCAGTGCGAGGCCGGCATCCTGCTGCCGCCGCCGGGCTTCCTGCGCGCGCTGCGCGCGCTCTGCACCGAGCGGAACGTCCTGCTGATGGTCGACGAGATCCAGACGGGGCTGGGCCGCACCGGGCGCACGTTCGCCTGCGACCACGAGGACGTCACGCCCGACGTCTACATCCTCGGGAAGGCGCTCTCGGGCGGCTTCTATCCCGTCTCCGCCGTCGTGTCGCGGCGCGAGGTGCTCGGCGTGTTCGGGCCGGGGTCGCACGGCAGCACCTTCGGCGGCAACCCGCTGGGGTGCGCGGTCGCGCGCACGGCGCTCCGCGTGCTGCAGGACGAGCGGCTCGCGGAGCGCTCGGCGGAGCTGGGCGCGTGGCTGCTGCACGAGCTGCAGACGATCGCGCATCCCGACCTGGTCGCGGTGCGCGGGCGCGGGCTGCTGGTCGCGCTGCAGCTGCGCGTGCCCGCGCGCCCGTACTGCGAGGCGCTGAAGGAGCGCGGGGTGCTGTGCAAGGAGACGCACGACACCGTCATCCGCCTCGCGCCGCCGCTGGTGGTGGAGCGCGACGCCCTGGCGTGGGCGGTGGCGCAGATCCGCGCGGTGTTCGCGTCCTGAGCGCCTGAGCGGACGGCGCGGCCGGTCGCCGTCGCGGCCGGCCGCGCGTACATTCGCGCGATGCGACCCCCATACCGCCTCCGCGCGCTCGCCTCCGTCCTCCTCTCGCTTGCCGCGCCCGCGGGCCTCGCCGCGCAGGCGGCGTCTCCCGCCGGCCGCGCGGTGCGCGGCGTCGTCTTCGTCGACGCGAACGCGAACGGTGTCCGCGACCCACGCGAGGCGGGGCTGGCCGGCGTCGCCGTGTCGAACCAGGACGCCGTCGTCGTCACCGACGCGTCGGGCGCATTCGCGCTGCCGGACGCGGGCCGCGGCGTCGCGTTCGTCTCGGTGCCCGACGGCCACCGATCGGTGGGGCGCTTCTGGCGCGCGCTGTCCGACACGACGACGGCGCTCGCGTTCGCGCT
>CBHYLO010000699.1:0-2329 GCA_966128675.1 uncultured bacterium
TGGGGCTCGACGCCGCGGGGATGCCGGGCGGGAACTGGTTCCCGGCGACGCTCGCCGACGCGGGGCTGCTCGGGACGCTCAGCGGCGACTGGTCCATCAGCAGCGGCGGATCGATCGCCGCCGTGCTGCGCACCGCCGCGATCGGGGTGAACCAGGCGGCGCTGGGCAGCGCGACGCTCGGCGCCGTCACCGGGCCGGCGCGCTGACGCTCGACGCGGGCGTCGTGGTCCGCGCTTCGCATGGCGGGCGGGCATGCACGAGACTCGCGACGAGCAGGGCGCCCTGACGGGCGTGGAGTTCTACGAGGCGGAGCGCTGCTATCGCGCGCTCCGCGAGGTCACCGAGCGCGGGGACCGCTGGCGGGTGACGGTCGACGGGCATCCGCACGGGCTCGAGTTCGCGGCCTCGCCGAGCGACACGGCGGCGGACGTCCGGCGACGGACGCTGGGCCGCGTCGACGCGCACGGCGGCTGACGGGGGGCAGGGGCGCCGGCCTGTCGGGGCGCGCGCCCGGCTCGCGTATCGGGAGGAGGACGACGTCACCCGGCCCGGCTCGCCGGCGGCCGCCCGCGCTTGACCGCGGCGCGCGGCGGCCGGAACGTGGAGCGTCGTTGGTGGCTACCCCCGATGTCCGCCCACGCCGATCCCGGAGAGATCATGGACGCCAGTCGTCGCGAGTTCCTGGGCCAGTGCAGCGTCGCCGCGCTGACGCTCGCCGCCGCGCCCCACGCGCTCGCCGCCGCCCCCGCCGCCCGCCCCGCGCCCCCGCGCCGCAGCGGCGCGCCGGAGTGGGACGTCACCTGGACGCAGCGCATCACCGGCAAGCACCGCGCGGTGTTCGACGTGCCGGAGATCGACAGCGGCTACGGCGTCTGGCGCGCCTCCATCTGGGGCAGCCAGTACCAGCAGGTGCTCGGCGCCACGCCGAAGGACCTCGCGACCGTCGTCGTGCTGCGGCACAACGGGATCTCGCTCGCGATGCAGCAGTCGTTCTGGGACCGCTACGGCGTGCCGCGCGCGCTGCCGGTGATCCACCCGGTGAGCGAGAAGCCGACCGACCGCAACCCGGTGCTGCTCGCGTCGTCGCGCGGCGAGGTGCCGGCGGCGTACGATCCGCTGGCGCTGGACCGCGCGATCGCGCGCGGCGTGATCGTGCTCGCGTGCAACCTCGCGTTCGAGGATCCGATCGCGCTCGTCGTCGCGAAGGACGGCGTGACGCCCGAGGCCGCGCGGAAGGTCGCGCTCGACCACCTGGTGCCGGGCGTCATCATGCAGCCGTCGGGCGTGTTCGCGACCGTGCTCGCGCAGCAGAGCGGGTGCGCGTACGTGCGCGCCAGCTGACGGGCGCCGATTGACGGGCGCCGATTGACGCGCGCCGTCGGACGCGACCCGTGCGTCCGACGGCGGCGTACGCCCACGTCCGACGCAGGTCGCGCCGCGGTCCGACAGACAGGGGCCCGCCGGCGCCCGAGATTCTCCACCGTCACCCTTGCCGATGGAGAGTCCCGTGAGCCGGCTGCCCCACCACGCGCTGCTCGACAACAACCGCCGCTGGGTCCGTGAGCGCACCGCCGAGGACCCGGAGTTCTTCCGCCGCCGCGCGGCGCGCCACGAGCCCCGCTACCTGTGGATCGGCTGCTCGGACGCGCGCGTGCCGGCGGACGTCATCACCGGCACCGAGCCGGGCGAGATGTTCGTGCACCGCAACATCGCCAACCAGGTGGTGCCGGGCGACGCCAACCTGCTGGCGGTGCTCCAGTACGCGGTGGAGGCGCTGGGCGTCGAGGACGTCATCGTCTGCGGCCACGAGGAGTGCGGCGGCGTGAAGGCCGCCCTCGGCGCGCCGGCGCCGCCGGCCGTGGACCAGTGGCTGATGCACGTGCGCACGGTCGCGCGCCTGCACGACGAGGAGCTGGAGTCCGTGGGGCCCGGCGACGCGCGCGTGGTGCGCCTGGTCGAGCTGAACGTGCGCGAGCAGGTCTACAACCTCAGTCGCACGCCGGTCGTGCAGCGGGCGTGGGCGCGCGGCCAGACGCTGCGGCTCCACGGCCTGGTGTACGGGCTGCACGAGGGGCTGCTGCGCGACACCGGCGTCACGATGGACGGGAGCCCGCTGATCGGGAGCGCCCCCATCGGCGCGGGGGGGGGCGGCCCGCCCGCGCCGCCGGGCCGGCGCCCCCGCCCCGCCGCGGCGCGCCGCGCGGGGGGGCGCCCCCGCGCGGCCCGTCCGCGCGGCTCCTGGTGTACCATTCGCGGAGGGACGGGGGGCCGGGGTGGGCCCCGCGCGCCCCACCCCCGGCGGCCGCCCGCCCGGGCGCCCGACGGCGGG
>CBHYLO010000700.1:0-2327 GCA_966128675.1 uncultured bacterium
AAGGCCACGGGTGCGGAGAAGACGATCCGCATCGAGGCTTCATCGGGTCTGACGGACGCAGACATCAAGCGCGCCGTCGAAGACGCGGCTCAACACGAGGCCGAGGACAAGAACCGCAAGGAAGCGATCGAGGCTCGCAACCAGCTCGACACGTTGGTCTACGGCACGAAGAAGCTCGTGGCGGAGAACTCGGCGAAGCTCGGCGACACGGACAAGCTGCAAATCGAGGAAGCGCTCAAGGAGGCCGAAGAGGTGCTCGAGCGCAACCGCGAAGGTGGCAATGCCGACGAGCTGCGCGGTGCATTCGAGAAGCTCCAAGCGTCGGCGCACAAGCTCGCCGAGGCGATGTACAAGCAAGCGGGCGGCGCTGATGCTGGCGGCGGTGGTGACACCGGCGGCGGCGGCGGCGAAGCGCCGAAGAACGACGACGTCATCGACGCCGAGTTCGAAGACAAGTAACGCCTCGCTGGCCTGAATCGCTAGCTCGACTGCATCGCTAGCTCGACTGCGGAGCTAGCTCGACTGCGGAGGCCGGTCGCCCTTACGGGTGGCCGGCTTTCGTATTTTCGGCTCGCCGTTCGCCATTCGTCGTCGGCGCCGGTCGCTGCTGGAGAACGCGACCGCGGGGGCGCGGCGGGGGGCGCCGGGCGGGGGGGGGGGGGGGCGGGGGGGGGGGCGGCGCCCCGCCCCCCCCGGGCCCCCCCCCCCCTCTTGTCAAAGCCGTTATCCGATTGCTCCCTTCCCACCGCCGTTCGGGTCCGGCGCGATCACGCGTGCGAAGCCGTCCGCAGCCCGCAGCCCTACTCCGGCGCCATCTCCCACCCCGCCGGCGCCGGCGACAGCGCGTGGTACTTCACGCTCCGCCGCGGCTCCGCCATCAACGGCTCGACCGCGTCGCGCCACGTCGCGTAGTGCGCCGTCGCCTTGTGCCGCGCCGGGTCCTCGCCCGTGCGGTAGATCTCGACCAGCACGAAGCGCGTCGGGTCGTCCTGCTGCTGCACGACGTCGAAGCGCACGACGCCCGGCTCCTCGCGGCTGTGGCGCGCGTTCTCCAGCGAGGCCGTCGCGAACGCGTCGACGGCGTCGGGCTTCACGTGGACGTGCACGTGGACGATCAGCATGGCGGCTCGGGCTGAGGGTCGTCGGCCGGCGGCGCGCCGTCCAGCGCGCGCGCGAGCAGCGCCCGCAGCGCGCGCGGCTCCACCGGCCGTGGATTGGGATACGGACGCGCGGTCGCCAGCGCCACCACGCGGTCGAGATCCGCGTCGCGCAGGCCGAGCGCGCGCAGCGACGTCGGCACGCCGGCGACACGCGCGACGTCGTCCAGCAGCGCGTGCAGCGCGCGCGGCACGTCGGCGGCGCCGAGCGCGCGCGCGGCGGCAGCCCTCGCCGCGCGCGCGGCCGGCGCGTTGTACGCCGCCGTGTGCGGCAGCATCACCGCGTGCGTCTCGGCATGCGGCAGCCCGAAGCTGCCGCCCAGCGCGTGACAGAGCTTGTGGTGCAGCCCCATCGTCGACGCCCCGAGCGCGAGGCCCGCGAGCCACGCGCCGTACAGCGCCTCGGTGCGCGCGGCCACGTCGCCGGGCGCGCGCACCACGCGCGGCGTCGCCGCGCCGAGCGCGCGCAGCCCCTCGGCCGCCAGCAGCGCGACGACCGGGTTCACGTCGGGCGCGTAGAGCGCCTCCACGCAGTGCGCCATCGCGTTCAGCGCGCTCGGCCCCGACACCGCGGGCGGCAGGTCGAGCGTCAGCGCCGGATCGTAGAGCACCGCGCGCGGCCGCACGCGCTCGTCGCGCCCCGTCTCCTTCGCGCCGTCGCGCGTCACGCCCCAGATCGGCGTCATCTCGGAGCCCGAGTAGGTCGTCGGCACCGCGACGCCGCCCGGGCCGCCCGCGAGCGCGATCGCCTTCGCCATCCCGATCGCGGAGCCGCCGCCGATCGCCACCACCAGGTCCGCGCCGACGTCGCGCGCGTTCGCCGCGACCGCGTCGGCGACGGCGGCGGGCACGTGCATCACCGCCCGCCGGTCGAGCCCCGCCAGCCGGTCGCCCAGCAGCGCCGACGCCCGCTCGACCAGGGCGGCGCGGCCGGCGCTCGCGACCAGCAGCACGCGCCGCGCGCCCAGGTCGTCCACCACGGCCGGCAGGCGCTCCAGCGCGCCCGCGCCGAAGACCACGCGGGCCGGCATCGGCGCGACCGCGAAGCCGCCGCGCAGCAGGGCGTCGATGAGCGAGGCGCTCGGCGGGCCGCTCATGGCGCGTGAAGTATATCCCGCGCACGCGACGAGCGTCCCCCCGCGGGGGGGGAGGGTGGTCCGCCCGGCCGCC
>CBHYLO010000701.1:0-2323 GCA_966128675.1 uncultured bacterium
CGTGCGGCAGCGTGCCGGCGAGCGCCGCGCGCGCGAGCGGCGAGCCGCCGAGCGGCTCCGTGCGCACCTCGACGCCGGCGGCGGGTCGGGGCGCGGGCGCGTGCTCGGATGCGCGGGCCGGCGCGGCGGAAGCGGGTGCGCGGTCGGTCACGACGCGCACTCCACGGCGCGACATCGGGTGTCGAAGATCATGGGACCTCTCGCGCGGCGCGCGGCGCCGGCGCTCACTTGTGGTACGGTTCCCCGCGCGCGATGGTGCCGGCGCGGTAGAGCTGTTCGGCGAGGACGAGGCGCGCCAGCTCGTGCGGCAGCGTCCAGGGCGCGACCGCCAGCCGCAGCGCGGCGCGGTCGCGCACGGCGGGCGCGAGGCCGTACGCCCCTCCCACCACGAAGGTCACGTCGCGCGCCTCGTCGCGCTGGCGCTGGAGCCACTCCGCGAAGCGCGGCGACGTCCAGGCCTCGCCGCGCTCGTCGCAGGCCACCAGCGCGCTCCCCGGCACGGCGCGCTCCAGCAGCCGCTCGGCCTCGCGCTCGCGCACCTGCTCCGGCGCCAGCGACCGGGCCGACTCCTCGCGCACCTCGTGCACCGCCAGCGGCCAGTAGCGGGCCGCGCGCGTCTCGTAGTCCGCGATCGCGGACGCGAGCTCTCCACGCGGGCGGCCGACGACGGCGAGGACGATGCGCATGCGGGCACGGGCGGAAGCGGGAACGGCGGGGCGCCCGGGCGCCCCGCCGGGGGCGGCCGGCCGCCGGCGTGGAGGGGGCGCGGGGGGGCCGGGGGGGTGGGGGGCGGGGGGGGGCGCCGGGGCCCCCCCCCGCGACTGTCAGGCGTAGATGCCGCGCAGCTTGTGCACCGTCGCCACGCGCGTGATGGACAGCATGTACGCCGCCGTGCGCATGTTCACGCGGTGCTGCCGGGAGAGCGCGAGCACGTCCTGGAAGCTGCGCGTCATGATGTCGCGCAGCCGCTCGTTCACCGTGTCCTCGGACCAGAAGTAGCCACCGCGGTCCTGCACCCACTCGAAGTACGAGACCGTGACGCCGCCGGCGTTGGCGAGGATGTCGGGGATGACGAAGATCCCCTTCTCCTCGAGGATCGCGTCCGCGCCCGCCGACGTCGGGCCGTTGGCGCCCTCGGCGATGATGCGGGCCTTCACGCGCGAGGCGTTCTTGCTCGTGATGACGTTCTCCAGCGCCGCCGGCACCAGCACGTCGACGTCGAGCTCCAGCAGCTCCTCGTTGGAGAGCTGGTCGCCGCCCTTGAAGCCGTCCAGCGACTTGTGCTTCTGCACGTGCGCGATGGCCGCCGCGACGTCGATGCCCTCGGGGTTGTGGAACCCGCCGGTGCGATCGCTGATGCCGACGATCCGGCACCCCTGCTCCGCCAGCAGCTTGGCCGCGACCGAGCCGACGTTGCCGAAGCCCTGCACGGCGACGGTCGCGCCCTGCATCGGACGGCCGAGGTGCGCGAGCGCCTCCCGCACGACGAACATGACGCCGCGGCCGGTCGCCTCGCGGCGGCCGAGCGAGCCGCCCATCTCCACCGGCTTGCCGGTGACGACCGCCGTGACCGTGTGGCGGACGTGCATGGAGTACGTGTCCATGATCCACGCCATCACGCGCTCGTTCGTGTTGACGTCGGGCGCGGGCACGTCCGAGTCCGGGCCGAGCGTGTCGATGATGCCGGCCGTGTAGCGGCGCGTCAGGCGCTCCAGCTCCCCGACGCTCATCTGCAGCGGATCGCACACCACGCCGCCCTTGGCGCCGCCGAACGGCAGGTTCACGACGGCGCACTTCCACGTCATCCAGGCCGCGAGCGCGGTCACCTCGTCGAGGTTCACCGCCATGTCGAAACGGATGCCGCCCTTGGCGGGCCCGCGCGACGTGTTGTAGAGGACGCGGTGCCCGGTGAAGACGCGCACCTCGCCGTTGTCCATCATCACGGGCACGCTCACCGTGATCTGCTTCTCGGGATGCCGCAGCACCTGGTAGATGCCGGGATCCAGATCCAGCAGTGCGGCCGCCCGGTCGAAGCGCGACATCATCGCCTCGAACGGGTTCTCCTCGTTGAGAAAGCGGTCCTTGTCGGGCAGGACGATGTTGGACGTCGGGAGGCGCAGATCGGTGGCCATGGGAGAGGGCGGTCGGGCCGGCGAACCGGCCGGGTGGGACGCTACGTTCGCGCCGCGAGCAGGCGGCCGAGCGAGTCCTCCAGGACCCGCTCCCCGCGCTCGACCGTCACGCGCTGGGAAACATACCACAGGGTCGGCGCGCCGCGAGGCCACAAGGGGCCGAGCTTGACCGCGTCCTTGAGCGTGCACAC
>CBHYLO010000702.1:0-2304 GCA_966128675.1 uncultured bacterium
CCCCCCCCCCGCTCGGCCCCATAGCCCGGGGCCCCCCCCGCGGCGCCGCCCCACGGCGAGCAGCCCGTCGGCGCCGTCGCGTCCCATGCCGGTGAGCACGACGCCCAGCGTCGCGTCGCCGAACGCCGCGGCCGCGGACGCGAACAGCAGGTCGGCGGACGGCCGCACGCCCCACACCGCCGGCCCGTCGTCCAGCGACAGGCGCACGACGCCGTCGGCGCCGCGCACCACGCGCAGGTGCCGCCCGCCCGGCGCGACGTACACGTGGTCCGCCAGCACCGGCGCATCGTGCTCCGCCTCCAGCACGGGCAGCGCGGAGCGCGCCGCCAGCCGGCGCGCCAGCGACTCGGTGAAGCCCGCGGGCATGTGCTGGGCGACGAGCACCGCCGCGCCCAGCGTGCGCGGAAGGCGCGGCAGCAGCTGCGTCAGCGCGTTGGGTCCGCCGGTGGAGGCGGCGACGACGACCGCGCGCTCGGCCGGCGCGGCGACGGATGCCGGCGCCGGCGCGCGCTCCTGCGCGGCGCGCGCGACGACGTCGAGGCGCGACACGTCCGCGGCCGCCGCCGCGCGCAGCGCGTCGTGCAGGCGGTCGCGCACCGCGACGACGTCGAGGCTGATGGGGCCCGACGGCTTCGGCACGAAGTCCACCGCGCCCAGCTCCAGCGCCCGCAGCGCGAGGCCGTCCTCACCCAGGCCGCTCAGCACGACGACGGGCCGCGGCGTCTCGCTCATGACGTAGCCGAGCACCTGCAGGCCGTCGAGGCCGGGCATCGCGACGTCCAGCGTCACGACGTCGGGCCGCAGCGCGTGCACCATGCGCAGCGCCTCCTCGCCGTCGCGCGCCGCGCCCACCACGCGGAACCCGTCGCACTCGCCCACCAGCTCCGCGACGACGCGGCGCATGAACGCGCTGTCGTCGACGACGAGCACGGTGCGCGGCGCGGGCGTCGGCTGCGGCGACCGGAGGGCGCTCATCCGGGACGCCGGAAGATGCGGTCGCGCTGCACCACGGGCCCGACGAGCGAGCGCACGGGGCCGAGCAGCGTCTCGACCTTGCCGAGGAACAGCACGCCGCCCGGCGCGAGCGCGTCGTGGAAGCGCAGGAACAGGTCCTCCTGCGACTCGCGGTCGAAGTAGATGACGACGTTGCGGCACGCGATCAGGTGCCACGCCCCGTCCGGCGGCAGCTCGCGGAGCAGGTCGCGCCGCGCGAACGTCACCAGCGCGCGCAGCTCGGGCGCGACCGAGGCGTTGGGCCCGGGCGAGAAGTAGCGCGCGCGCAGATCGGGCGGCGTGTCGGCGAACGCGCTCTCGCCGTAGACGCCGCGCTCGGCCGCCGCGAGCGACTCGCGGTCGATGTCGGTGCCGAGGATGCGCACCCGCGAGATCCGGTCGAGCTCTCCCAGCCGCTCGGCGTGGCGATGGAACAGCGCCGCCAGCGAGTACGCCTCCTCCCCCGACGACGCGCCCGCGCTCCACACGTTCAGCGTCGCGTCGGGCCGCGCCCAGAGCGCCGGGATGACGCGCTCCGCGAGCGACTCCCAGACCTCCCAGTTGCGGAAGAGCTTCGTGACGTTGATGGTGAGCGCGTCGAGCAGCCGGTCCCACTCGCGCGGGTCCGCATCGAGCACGCGCATGTACGCGTCGAACGTGTGCACGCCCGTCGCGCGCAGCCGCACGCCGATGCGGCGCAGCAGGCAGCGCTCCTTGTAGCTCCGGCAGCGGAAGCCGCGCTCGGCGACGATCTTGTCGCACAGCGCGGCGAAGCCGGCGGGGTCGTCGACGGTGACCGGTTCCAGCACGCGGGGTTCGGCGAGGGCGTGGGCGCTCATGGCGCCCCGGCGCGCAGCAGCGACTCGAGGTTGCCGCGCGCGATCGGGTGCTCGGGCTGCAAGCTAAGCGCTCGCTCCCACGCGTTCACCGCCGCGGGTCGATCGCCGCGCCGGAGCGCGAGCGTGCCGAGCCGCACCCACGTCTCCGCGCCCAGCGACGGCGCCAGCCGCACGGCGCGCTGGTAGCGGTCCGCGGCCTCGTCCAGCCGGCCCGCGCGGTACGCGGCGTCGCCGAGCGCCTTCTGGCCCTGCGGCAGCTCGGGATCGGTCTCGCCGGCGCGGCGCGCGTGCGCCTGCGCATCGTCGTGACGTCCGAGCGCGGCGAGCAGCGCCGTCAGGCAGGCGTGCAGCGGCGCCGCGTCGGGATGCGCCGCGAGCCCCGCGCGCAGCGCCGCTTCCGCCGCCGCATGGTCACCTGCCGCCAGCGCCGCGCTCGCCGTGAGGTGGTGCCACTCGGCCAGCGCCGGCGGCG
>CBHYLO010000703.1:0-2300 GCA_966128675.1 uncultured bacterium
GTAGCACCAGCAGCGGCGCGCGCTCGCCCGGCGCGGGCGGCGCGGTCGGCGCGCGCACGACGTGCGCGAGCGACAGCGGGGCCGTGTCCTGCGGCATCGCTCAGCCCTCCGCGCGCAGGCGCACCGTGGTGCCCCACGGGTCGGTGGCGAGCGCGTCGCGCCCGTCGCGCGTCACCGCGTGCCCGCCGCGCGCGAGGCTCTCCGCCGCCGCGTGGACGTCCGCGTCCGCCGGCAGCACGATCGTCCACTCGGTCAGCCGCGCGTCGTCGTCGGTGGGCGTGCGCGCGCCGCTGCCCGCCCACGTGTTGGTGCCCAGGTGGTGGTGGTAGCCGCCCGCGCCCAGGAAGAGCGCGCCCGGGTACTGCCATACCATCCGGTCGAAGCCGACGCCCTCGGCGTAGAACGCCGCCGCGCGCGCCACGTCGCCGACGTGCAGGTGCACGTGGCCCATCACTGTGCCGGCCGGCATGCCCGTCCACGGCGCGTCACCCGCCTCGCGCACGAGCGACGCGACGTCCACCGGATCGGTGGCCATCATCAGCTCGCGGCCCACGCGGCGCCACGTGTCGCGCGGACGGTCCGCGTACACCTCGATGCCGAGTCCGTCCGGGTCCTGCAGGTAGAACGCCTCGCTCACCAGGTGGTCGCCCGCGCCCGCGCGCGCGCCCGTCTCCGCGAGGTGCCGCACGAAGCGGCCGAGCGCCGCGCGGTCGGGCAGCAGGATCGCGAAGTGGTAGAGGCCAAGGCGGCCGCGCTGCGTCATCGGGCGCGCGCCGCGCCGCTCGCGCAGCTCGACGAGCGTCGCGTCGTCGCCGTGCACGGCGAGGCGCGCGGAGGTCGCGTCGCGGTCCGTCACGCGGAGGCCGAGCGTGCCCTCGTAGTAGGCGACGGAGCGCGCGAGGTCGGCGACCTGCAGCCGCACCGCGCCGAGGCGCGTCGCGTCGGGGAGACGATAGCCCGTGGGCGCCTGGCCGTAGCTGCCGGGGGTGGCCGGCGCGACGTCCGGCGCCGCGCCGAAGATGTCCTGCGTCGTCGTGCCCATGTTTTCGGTCTCCGTGAGGGTCAGCGTCGGTCAGCGCGCGCCGCGGCGCGACGCGATCAGGTGGTCCAGCGAGTAGCGGCCCGCGCCCGTGAGGGCGAGCGTGGCCGCGCCGGCGCCGAGCGTCAGCACGAACTCCACGCCCTTGGGGGCGAAGAAGCCGGCCGTGGCGTGCACCAGCACGATGGCACCCAGCATGTCCAGCACGAGGCCGATCGCCGCGAGGCGCGTCAGCAGCCCCGCGATCAGCGCCAGGCCGCCGAACAGCTCGACGACGCCGATCAGCGGGCCGGTGATCTCCGGCAGCGGCGCGCCCATCTGCGCGAAGGCGCCGCTCACGCCCGCGATGCCGAACACGAACAGCTTCTGCGCCCCGTGCGCCGCGAACACGATGCCGACGACCACGCGCAGCACGAGCAGGCCGAGGTCGATGCGCGGGGCGGGGCGGAGCGCGGGAGCGGCAGTCGTCATCGGGGCCTCTCGTGTCGGAACTGTCGGTGTGAGAACACGTTTTGGGGCGAACGGACGGGGCGGCGGTCAGCCGCCCTGTCGCACCAGCGCCAGCAGGTCGATCAGCGTCTGGAGCTGCTCTCGGCTCAGGTGGCCGAGCTGCTCCCGGTGCATCTCGACCAGCGGGGCGTCGAGGCGGTCGAGGAGCTCGAGCCCCTCGGGCGTGATCCGCGTGCGGACCAGCCGGCGGTCCTCGGTGCTGCGCTCCCGGGTCACGAGCCCCGCCTCCTCCATGCGGTCGAGCAGGCGGGTCACGTCGGGGACCTGGGAGACCAGCCGCTCGCCGATCTCGTTGCGGCAGAGGCCGTCGCGGCCGGCGCCACGCAGGATCCGCAGCACGTTCAGCTGGGTCCCGGTGATCCCGAACTCGCGCAGCGACTCCTGCGTGCGGTGCTTCAGCACGACGGACGTGCGCTCGATGGAGAGCGCCGCCTCCTGCTCCAGGCTCTGGAAGGGGCGCGTCTGGCGGATCTCGTCCCGTAGCGTCAGTGGCATGCAGGAACAGTAAGTGTTGTGACACTCTTTCGCAAGGGCCGGCCGCAGCACGTCACGGCGTCGGCCCGACGCGCTTGTGCGAGACCAGGGGGCCGCGCTCCAGCGCCGCCTCGAACGGCCCGTACTTCGAGCCCGGGTGCCAGAGCACCCAGCCGTCGTACCCCGCGTCGTAGACCGCCTGCTTCTGCTGCCGCACCTCCTCGGCCCCATAGTCGGGCTTGCCGAGGCTGAACGCCTGCAGGTAGGGCCGCACGTT
>CBHYLO010000704.1:0-2294 GCA_966128675.1 uncultured bacterium
CCCGCCGCGGCCGCGCGCCGCGACGCGCCGGCGCCCGAGCCCGCGCCGCCCACCGTGGCCGAGCCGGCGGGCGACGCCGTCGCCGTGTCGCCGGGGCTGCGCGTCCCGTTCCGCGCGATCGCGGGGTTCTGGGCCACGATCGCGCTCATCTGGTGTCTCCAGGTGCTGCTGATGGGGCTCGGCGGCATCGCGCGGCTGGACGAGGCGCGCAACTACCTCGTGCAGTTCGTGGGCGCCGGCACGTGGGCGCTGCTCACGCCGCTCGTGTTCTGGCTCGCGCGCCGCGTGCGCCTGTCGCGCGAGCGGTGGGCGGGCCCGCTCGCGCTGCACGTCCTCGTGTGCGCGGTGATCGCGGTGGCGCAGGTGGCGGTGGCGCGCACCGTGTTCGGCGCCGACGTGCCGCTGTTCTCGATCAACGTCGTCTTCCCGATGACGCTCAACGGCGTGATCTACGCGTCGCTGGTGGCGTGGTCGCACGCGCGCGACTTCTCGCTGTGGCACCGCGAGCGCGCGGTGGCGACGGCGCGGCTGGAGGCCGACCTCGAGATGACGCGCGTGCGCAGCGTCGCCGTCGAGCTGCGGCCGGAGTTCGTCGCCGGCGTGCTCACGGGCGCGGCCGACGTGGCGGTGGCCCGGCCCGAGCGCGCCGAGTCGATCGTCGAGCGGCTGGCCGACCTGCTGCGCACGCTGCTCGACGAGTCGCGCGCGACGCGCGCGCCGACCGTGCGCGAGGAGCTGGCGCTGCTGGAGCAGTCACTCGACGTGCTGTCGCTCACCGCGGGGCGGCCCGTGCGCCTGCGCAGTGACGTGCCGGCCGACCTGCAGGGCGCGACGCTGAGCGCCGGCGCGCTGCGCCGCGTGCTCGACGTCGCGTCCGCGCGCGTGGCCCTCGCCGACGCCGACGCGCTGGAGGTGCGCGTCACCGTGACCGCCGGCGCGTCCGACGCCGCCAACGTCTCGGGCGGCGTGGTGCGCGTGACGCGCACCGGCCCGTGGCTGGTGGCGCGCGTCCGCGCGGCCGAGGGGACCGGTGGCAACGCCGGCACCGCGGGCGGCCCCTCGCTGGCCGCCGCGTCCTGATCGCGTCCCGAATCTTCCGTCCATCCGATCGCACATGCCGATCCGAGTCCTCCTGGCCGACGACGAGCCGCTCGCCCGACGCCGCCTGCTGCGCTTCCTGCGCGCCGAGACGGACGCCGACGTCGTCGCCGAATGCGGCAGCGGCACCGAAGCGGTGCGCATGCTGCGCACCGAGCCGATCGACCTCGCGCTCCTCGACGTGCAGATGCCCGACCTCGACGGCTTCGGCGTGATCGCCGAGGTCGGGGCCGACCGCATGCCGCCGGTCATCTTCGTGACCGCGTACGACGCGTACGCGCTGCGCGCGTTCGAGGTGCACGCGCTCGACTACCTGCTGAAGCCCGTCACCGCGGACCGCTTCCGCGAGGCGTTCACGCGCGCGCGCGACCACCTGGACCGCGCCAGCACCGCGAGCATGGGCCGCCGGCTGAAGGCGCTGCTGGCGACGGTGCTGGCGAACGAGGAGGTGGACGGCGGCGGCGCGGCGGCCGCCGCGGCCGCGGGCGTGCTCCCGGAGCGGCAGCGCTACGCGGACCGCCTGACGATCAAGGCCAACGGGCGCGTCTTCTTCGTGCGCGTGAACGAGGTGGACTGGTTCGAGGCGCACGGCAACTACGTGCGCGTGCACGTCGGCACGACGACGCACCTGATCCGCGAGGCGCTGAGCGTGGTGGAGGCGTCGCTGACGCCGGACCGGTTCGCGCGCATCCACCGCAGCACGATCGTGAACATCGATCGCATCAAGGAGCTGCAGCCGTGGTTCGCGGGAGACTACATCGTGCTCCTCAAGGACGGCACGCAGCTCAAGCTCTCGCGCACCTATCGGGATCAGCTGCAGGTGCGGCTGCACGCGCTCAGCTGAGCGCACTTTCCGACGGGCTGCGCTCCTCGCGTGGTCGTCGGAACGCAGAGGACCCGCCGGCTCGGAAAATGGGGCGGTGGAGCCACGACGCGCTGCGCGCTCGTGTCTCCACACGCCCCATTTTCAGGTCGCTCGGCGGATCCTCTGCGTCCCTCCTCTCCCACAGGCCCGCGTCACGACAGGGAGGAGCGGATGCGCGCGCCTGTGCCAATCGCGATGTGGGTGCGCCGCACGCTCTCGGTCCCGCGCCCGCCTATGTGTCCGAGGGGGCGAGGGGGGGGGGGCCCGGCCGCCAGAAAAAGGGGGGGGGGGGGGACCCCCCCGGGGGCCGCGGGCGGCGTTGAGAGCCCCG
>CBHYLO010000705.1:0-2292 GCA_966128675.1 uncultured bacterium
GCGACGCTCACCGGCTGCGCGCGCTGCAGGTGCGTGTACGCCGGCATCAGCGCCGTCTCCAGCGCCTCCGCCTGCGTCACCAGCACCTGCTGCAGCGCGCGCACGGCCGCGTCCACGCGCCCGCACGCCTCGATCGTCCACAGCCGCGTCGCCGTCGCCACCTGGTCGTTGCGGCTGCGGCCCGTGTGCAGCTTGCTCGCGACCGCGCCGACCGCGTCGTGCAGCAGCCGGTCGATCATCGTGTGCACGTCCTCGTCGCTCGCGATCGGCTGCGCGCCGTCGGCGAGCTGCTGCGCGACGATGCCGAGGCCGCGCTCCAGCTCGCGGCTCTCGTCCATCGTCAGCACGCCCGCGTGGCCGAGCGCGACGGCCCACGCCTTCGACAGGCGGACGTCGTGCGGCCAGAGGCGGAAGTCGACGCCGATGGAGCGGTTGATCGCGTCCAGCAGCGGCGACGGGCCGCCGGCGAACCGGCCGCCCCACAGCTTGTGTGCGCCGCCCGCCTCGCTCAAGCCGACGCCTCCGCCAGCTCCTGCTCGCTCGGCGGGAACTTCGCGTCGCCCGACTCCGCGGGCTTGTCGCCGACCTCGGGGTCGGGCGTCGTCAGCGAGTGGTGCTCGCGCATCTCGGCGTCCTTGATCGCGCGCACGCGCTGCGACAGCCCGTACAGGCGGATGTAGCCCGCCGCGTCGCTCTGCTGGTAGACGTCGTCCTCGCCGAACGTCACGAACCGCTCGTCGTACAGCGCGAACTTGCTCTCGCGGCCCACGACGACGGCCGAGCCCTTGAACAGGCGCATCGTGACCGTGCCCGTGACGCGCTCCTGCGTCGCGTTCACGAACGCGTCGTACGCCTCGCGCTCCGTCGTCCACCAGCGGCCCTCGTACACGAGGTCCGCGTAGCGCGGCGCGATCAGGTCCTTGGCGGCCAGCGTGCGGCGGTCGAGGATCAGCTGCTCCAGCTCCGAGTGCGCGGCGTAGAGGATGGTGCCGCCCGGCGTCTCGTACACGCCGCGCGACTTCATGCCGATCATGCGGTCCTCGACGAGGTCGATGCGGCCGACGCCGTGCTTCGCGCCGAGCGCGTTCAGCGTCTCGACGAGCGCGATCGGGCCGAGCGCCTGGCCGTTGACGGCGACCGGCGTGCCCTTCTCGAAGGTGATCGTCACGTCCTCGGGCGTGTCCGGCGCCGCGACCGGGTCGGTCGTCAGCTGGAACATGTCCTCGGCCGGCGCGACGGCCGGGTCCTCGAGCTGTCCGCCCTCGTGCGACAGGTGCCAGATGTTGCGGTCGCGCGAGTAGATCTTGGTGATCGTCGCGGCGACGGGGACGCCCTTCTCCGCCGCGTAGCGGAGCGCGTCCTCGCGGCTGCGGATGTCCCACTCGCGCCACGGCGCGATGACCGGCAGGTCGGGGGCGAACGCCATGTAGGTCAGCTCGAAGCGGACCTGGTCGTTCCCCTTGCCCGTGCAGCCGTGGGCCAGCGCGTCGGCGCCCACCTGGCGGGCGATCTCGACCTGGCGCTTGGCGATCAGCGGCCGGGCCATCGAGGTGCCGAGGAGGTACTTCCGGTTGTAGATCGCGCCGGCGCGGAGCGTCGGGAAGATGAAGTCGCGGACGTACTCCTCGCGGAGGTCCTCGACGTAGCACTCGTCGGCGCCGGAGGCGATCGCCTTGGCCTTGATCCCTTCGAGCTCGTCGCCCTGCCCGATCTCGGCCGCCACGCAGACGACGCGGGCGCCGGGATAGTGCTCCTTGAGCCAGGGCACGATGATCGACGTGTCGAGGCCCCCGGAGTACGCGAGGGCGATGGTGCGGACGGCGGGACGCGAGGTCATGCGCAGGCTCCGGTTAAGTATGCAGTAGTCTTGCATAATCAACCAATCGGGGGCGCATGTCAATTGGCCGGAACGGGTTGCCCCACCTCGCCTCCCCAGCCGGCGCGTCGGGCACGGGTCGGCGAACGGGGAGTGCGGATGCTCCGGATGCCGACCGATGCTGCGAATCGCTCCACGCGGCCACGACGGGCCATGCGCCGGTGCGGAGGAGATCCGAAGGATCCGTCGGCATCCGGAGCATCCGCATCCAAACGAGTAGTTACGGCCGGTGAGGTGCGACGCCAGCCGCCGAGGGCACGGAGCAGAAGGATCCGCAGCCCGCAGCCCGCAGCCGCTCGCACTCCCCGCCCCGCCACGGCACGACACGCGTCACCACGGTACGGTCGCCCCCTCCCGCACGCCCCATCTTCGGCCCGAACCCTCCGCCGGAGACGCCACATGCCCAGCCGACGCCC
>CBHYLO010000706.1:0-2291 GCA_966128675.1 uncultured bacterium
CGACGGTCGCGGGGACGGCGGACTGCGCGCCGACGGCGGGGCAGGGCGCGAGGGTCAGCGCCGCCTGCAGCGCGGCGGTGCGGGGGGCGCGGGGTGCGCGGGGGGCGCGCACGCCGGAGGGCGCGCCGGGGCGGGGGAGCGGGAGCGGTCGCATGCCCGCCCTAGCTGCCAGCCGCGTGCCGGACCGACGCGGCGGCCGATAGCGTCAGTCGGCGATGGCGACGGGCGCCGTGTCGCCGCCCGCCCGGCGCCGGCGCTCCACCTCGAACACGAGCCCCTGCAGATCGCTCGGCGACACGCCGGGAATGCGGCCCGCCTGCGCCAGCGTCTCGGGACGCACGGCTGCGAGCTTCTGCCGCGCCTCGAACGAGAGGGAGAGCAGCGCGTCGTACGGCAGATCCGCCGGCAGCGCGAAGGCCGACAGGCGCGCCAGCCGCTCCGCCGCCTGCCGCTCGCGCGCGAAGTAGCCCGCGTACTTCAGCTCCAGCTCCGCCGTCACCGCCGCCTCGCGGTCGATCGCGCCGGCGTCGACGCCCGCGGCCACGAGCAGCGCGTGCAGCGAGACGCCCTGCCGCCGCGCCAGCTCCGCCACCTTCACCGCGTGCGCGGGCAGGTGCTCGCCGGGCGGCGCGAGCACCGGCGACGCCTGCGCCGGCTGGATGCTCGTGCGCTCCGCCAGCGCGCGCAGGTCGTCCTCCGCCTGCAGCCGACGGTGCACCTGCGCCAGCTCGTCGGGCGTGTAGAGGCCCAGCGCCTCGCCGACGCTCGAGAGCCGCCGCAGCGCGTTGTCCTGGCGGATGGTGAGCCGGAACTCCGAGCGCGAGGTGAAGAGGCGATAGGGCTCGTCCACGCCGCGCGTCACCAGGTCGTCGGCGAGCACCGCGACGTACGACGTCTCGCGCCCCAGCACGAGCGGCGCGCGGTCGAGGGCCGCGAGGCCCGCGTTGAGCCCCGCCAGCAGCCCCTGGCCCGCGGCCTCCTCGTAGCCCGTGGTGCCGTTGATCTGGCCGGCGAGCCACAGTCCGTCGAGCGCCTTCACGCGCAGCGTGGGATCGAGCTGCGTGGGCGGGTAGTAGTCGTACTCGATCGCGTAGCCGGCGCGCGTCATCACGGCACGCTCCAGTCCCCGCACGGTGCGGAGGATCGCCAGCTGCACCGGCGCCGGCAGCGACGTCGAGAGCCCGTTGACGTACAGCTCCGCCGTGTCGTGCCCCTCGGGCTCCAGGAAGAGCTGGTGGCGGGTCGCGTCGGGGAACTTCACGATCTTGTCCTCGACCGACGGGCAATAGCGCGGCCCGCGCGCCGCGATCGCGCCGCCGTACATCGCGCTCTCGCCGATGTGCGCCGCGATCAGCGCCTTCCCCTCCGCCTCCAGGTGCGTCAGCCAGCAGGGAAGCTGCGGCAGCGGCGCGGGATCCCCGGGCGTCGCGAAGTGGCTCCATCGATAGTCGAACTCCGCGAGCTCGCTCGGCTGCCGCGCGACCGCGGCGAGGTCCACGCTGCGGCCGTCGATGCGGGGCGGGGTGCCCGTCTTGAAGCGCGCGACCGTGAGGCCCGCGTCCTCCAACTGCTCCGCGAGGTGCGTCGTGGCACCCTCGCCCGCGCGGCCGCCCGCGAGCGCGGTGGTGGTGCCGATGTGCAGCCGCCCACGCAGGAAGGTGCCGGTGGTGATGACGACCGCGCGCGCGCCGATGCGGCGCCCCTCCAGCGTCTCCAGGCCGACGACGCGCGCGCCGTCGAACACGAGCCGCGCGACGGTGCCCTGCAGCGTGACGAGCCCCGGCTGCGCCTCGAGGAGCGTGCGCACCGCACGGCGATAGAGCCCGCGGTCGCACTGCGCGCGCGGCGACCACACGGCGGGGCCCTTGCCGCGGTTCAGCATCCGGAACTGCACCGTCGCGCGGTCCGTCGCGCGGCCCATCACGCCGCCCAGCGCGTCCACCTCGCGCACGACCACGCCCTTCGCGACGCCGCCGATGGCGGGATTGCACGACATCTGGCCGATGGTCTCGAGCGCGCTCGTGACGAGCGCCGCGCGCGCGCCCAGCCGCGCGGCGGCGACGGCGGCCTCCACGCCCGCGTGCCCGCCGCCGATCACGACGACATCGTACGTCTCCTCGAACGCTGCGCGCGCGTCGTTCATCGCCTCATGCGACTAAATACGGCCACCTGCGACTCCCCGGGCGCAGCGCCGTCCGGGCGCACGCCGTAGAATCAGCATATGCGATCCCCCCGCCGCCCCGCCACCGTCGCGCTGGCCGCCCCACTGGCCGCCGCCCTCGCCGCCGGCT
>CBHYLO010000707.1:0-2283 GCA_966128675.1 uncultured bacterium
CGACGCCCGGCGCGCCGGCGGTGGCCGGCGACACGACGGCGGCGGGCACGCCGGCCGTCGGTGCGGCCGCGCCGGTCGCCGCGGTGGAGACGGCGCTGGTGGCCGGGACCCGCGCGGCGTACGCCGTCAGCAGCGCCGGCGGCGCGCTCGTGGGCGCCGAGATGCGCAACTACCACACGCTGGCGCCGGGGACGCAGGGCTCGGCGCAGCTGGCGCGGCGCGGCGAGCCGCTGCTGTCGTACCGGCTGGTGGTGCCGGGCGACACGATCGCGCTCGCCCGCACGCCGATGCGGCTGACGCGCGCCGACCGCACCGTGCAGCTCCAGGGCACGGCGACGAGCCGCCTGGGCCAGAGCATCCCGGTGTCGATCACGTACGGCTTCGCGCCGGACGACTACACGCTGCAGGTGCGCGGCACGGCTGGCGTGACGGGGCCGGCGTTCCTGCTGGTCGACATGCCGGCGACCATCGCGCCGACCGAGAAGGACACGCTCGACCACTACACCCACCTCGCGTACGCCTGGAAGCCGCAGAACGAGGGCGCCAGCAAGGTCGCGTTCGGGAAGCTCGATCCGGGGGAGCGCGAGCTGGTCGCGGGCCCGATCACGTGGGCCGTCGCGAAGAGCAAGTACTTCCTCCTCGGGGTGCTCGCGCCGAACGGGCAGCAGTTCAGCGAGCTGTCGGTCACCGGCGGCGTGCGCGGCGCGAAGGTGGCGACGCACGCGCAGGGCACAATCGTGGTGCCGCTCAGCAACGGCGGCTTCGCGTTCGACGGCTACGCGGGCCCGCAGGAGTGGCGCCGCCTGGTCGCGATGGGCCGCGAGTTCGAGACGTCCAACCCGTACGGCGGCTGGCTGCAGGGGATCGTGCAGCCGTTCGCGACGATCGTCATCCGCATGATCCTGTGGATGCACGACGCGCTGCGCCTCTCCTACGGCTCGGTGCTGATCGCCCTCGGCGTGCTGGTGCGCCTGCTCCTCTGGCCGCTGCAGCAGAACGCGATGCGCTCGCAGATCCGGATGCAGCGCGTGCAGCCGGAGCTGCAGGCCATCCAGCAGAAGTACAAGAACGACCCGCAGCGGCTGCAGACGGAGATGATGCGGGTCTACAAGGAGCACGACGTGAGCCCGTTCGCGATGCTCACGGGCTGCCTGCCGATGCTCCTGCCGATGCCGATCTTCTTCGCGCTCTTCTTCGTGTTCCAGAACACGATCGAGTTCCGCGGCGTCGAGTGGTTCTACCTGCCGGACCTGTCGCTGAAGGACCCGTTCTATATCATGCCGGTGCTGGTGGCCGGGACGAGCTTCCTGCTGTCGTGGATCGGCATGCGCGGCGCGCCGCCGAACCCGCAGACGCAGATGATCACGTACATGATGCCGGCGATGTTCCTGTTCTTCTTCCTGAACGTCGCCTCGGGGCTGAACCTGTACTACCTGGTGCAGAACCTGGTCGCGCTGCCGCAGCAGTGGCTGCTGGCGCGGGAGCGGTCGAAGACGGCGCCGCCGGTCGTGCAGGGGACACCCTTGAAAAGGGCCTGATACCGCGGAGGACGGAAAGGCGGAGGACGGTACCGCGGAGGACGGAAGGGCGTGAAACGATGGGGCGGACGGCGGGGTCGGCGCGAGAGCGCGGCCCCGCCGTTTCGCGTGCCGGCAGGCGCTGGCGTGAAGCGGGCGCTCCGCGGTCGCCTTCGACGCTCCACCGTCTCACGCGCCATCGTCTCACGCGCCATCGTCTTCCGCCCTTCCGTCCTCCGCCTTCCCGTTCTTCGCCGTCCCGTGATCATCACCTACATCGGCCACGCGACGCTCCTCCTCGAGCTCGGCGGCGTGACGCTGCTGACCGACCCGAACTTCGACGCCTCGCTGGGGCGCTTCACCTTCGGGGAGCGGCTGCGGCGGGTGGCGCCGCCCGGGATCGCGCTCGACGCGCTGCCGCGGCTGGACGCGGTGCTGGTGACGCACGCGCACATGGACCACCTGTCGCTCGACTCGCTCGCCGCGCTGTCGCGCGAGGTGCCCGTGTACGCGCCGCCGGCGGTGGCGCGGTGGCTGACCGGGCGCGGCTTCGCGCAGGTGCGGGCGCTGGCGCCCGGCGCGACGGTGGAGCTGGCGCCGCGCGACGGCGGCGCGGCGGTCTCCGTGCACGCGGAGGCGGCGACGCACGTCGGCAGCCGCTACGGCGTCGATCGGTGGCGCGCGGAGGCCAACATGTACCTGCTGGAGTCCGACGCGGGGAGCGCGTTCTTCGCCGGCGACACGGGGCTCACCGCGACGACGCACG
>CBHYLO010000708.1:0-2279 GCA_966128675.1 uncultured bacterium
CGCGCCGCGCCGTCGGGCGCGAGCGCGTCGCGCGTCGCCGCCGACTCGTCGAGGCACGCCGTCGGCAGCGTGCGCAGGTACGCGTGCGCGCCGCCCGTGTACTCGCCGTCGGCCAGCGCCGCGGCCCACAGCGCGTCCAGCGCGTAGCCGCGGCGCGCGGCCGCGCGCGCCACGCCCACCGGATCGCCGAGCGAGCACCAGCTGAGCGCGAGGTGCGGGACGCCGGCGCGCGCGCACACGGCCAGCGCGCGCCGCGGGTGCCGCGCGCCGTCGGGACCCGCGCCGGCGACGAGCGCGTTGGGCGCATCGGGCGGCTCGGGCACGTACGGCGGGTTGCACGCGACGACGTCGGGGGCGCGGCGCCGCAGCCAGCGCGGTAGCCGCGCGTCGAACAATCCGACGTGGGCGAAGCGCGCGCGCGCCGCGTGGCCGAGCGCGTGCGCGTTGCGCCGCGCGCGCGCGACCGCGTCGGCGTCGACGTCGGCGCCCCACGCGCGCAGCGCGGGCCAGCGATCGAGGGGGCCGAGGGCGACGACCGCGCTCCCGCACGTCAGCTCGACGAGGCGCGCGGGCGGCGCGCCGTACGCGGCCGCGTGCGCGTCGAGCGCGTGCGCGGTGGCGAGAGCGCAGAGCAGCGTGTCCTCGGGCGCGAAGAAGTCGCCGAACGCGAACGGCGGCCGGAAGCGCGCGAGCGGTGCGGCGACCGTGGCGAGCGAGCGGAGGCCGGCCGTCGCGGGCGCGGGGCGCGTCGTCGGCGCGCCGGTCGGGCCCGCACTCCACGCGGCCCACGCGTCGACTTCGTGGCTTCGCGTCACGCGCGGTACGCGCCCTGCCCTTGATGCGGGCGAGGTGCGGAAGGAGCGAGGGAAGGGAGGGGGAGCGCGTCGCGCGACCGCCGGCTGTCACGCGTCCGCGCCGTCCACCAGAGTGCATCACGAGCTGCCGATGTCTTCGAGCACATCCGATCCGTCCGTCTCCCAGGTCTCATCCGCCCCACGCTCGGGCATCGAGCGTCGTCGCACGCTCGCCGACCGCGCGGCCCCCGATCCCGCCGCGCACGTCGAGCTGCCGCGGCTCCTGCTCTCGGACCCCGGGCGCACGGCGCGTGCCGCGTACGGCGTCGCGGAGCGTACGCTGGCGGACGTCGTCGCGCCGTTCTCGTCGCAGGTGGCGGGACTCCTCTTCGGACCGCCGCTCGACGCGGTGCTCGCCGACCAGCCGTCGCTGGAGGAGGCGATCGTCGCCCGCGCGCGGCGGCTGGCGGCGCGCGCGTATCCGGCGGCGGCGGTGAGCGACCGCGCGACCGACGCGCACGTCGACCACGCCGCGCGCCACGAGCTGCACCGCGCGCTGCTCGCCTGCTACCAGACGCACGTGCGGCTGCCGCACCACGGCACGGCGACCAACCAGCTGCATCCGCTCACCTGCCGGCTGCTGGCCGTGCTGGAGGGCGCGTGGGAGCGCGACCTGCTCGCGCGGGCGCGGCGCACCGCCTCGCGCCTGGGCACCGCGCTGGACGAGACGCTGCCCGAGGACCCGGCGGCGTTCGTGGAGTGGTACAAGCGCATCGCGTTCACGCACCCGCTCTACGAGCATCCGCTGCACGCGTTCCTCGCCGGCGAGGCGGACCGCGAGCAGCTGGAGCGCTTCCTCCGCCTGGAGGCCGCGGGCGAGGCGGCGTTCGACGACCTCGTCGCGCTCGGGCAGGTGGGCACGCGCGGCGAGGTGAAGATCGAGATGGGGCGCAACTACTGGGACGAGCTGGGGAACGGAAAGAGCCACGCGGTGCACACGCACCTCTTCCACCGGCTCACGGAGGGCCTGGGGATCACCGCGCCCGAGGCGCACGAGCTGCCGTGGCCCGTGCTCGCGGGCGCCAACGTGATGCTCTGGAGCTGCATCCCGCGCCGCAACGCCTTCCGCGCGCAGGGCACGCTGGGCGCCGTCGAGCTGCTCGCGCCGCAGCGGTGCACGCGGCTGGTGACGGGCGCGCTGCGCGTCGGCATCCCGAAGAAGACCATGAGCTACTACGCCGCGCACGCGATCATCGACGTCGGCCACGCGGAGGGCTGGCTCGACCACGTCATCGCGCCGCAGGTGGCCGCCGTGCCCGCGGCGCGCATCGGGATCGCGGAGGGGCTGCTCGCGCGCGCGGACGCGAGCCTCGACTACTTCGACTACGCGATGGGCGCGCTGCGCTGAGCGCCACGCACGCCGACCCTGCCGCGCGCGCTCAGGCGCGCGGCAGCGTCAGCGTGAAGGTGCTGCCCGCGCCCGGC
>CBHYLO010000709.1:0-2267 GCA_966128675.1 uncultured bacterium
GTGAAGAAGGGCTCGAAGATGCGCGCCTGCGTCTCCGCGTCCATGCCGATGCCGGTGTCGCTCACCGCGAGCATGACGTACGGCCCGGGAGCGACGTCGGGGTGCAGGCGGCCGTACTCCTCCGAGAGGTGCACGTCGGCCGTCTCGAGCGTCAGCGCGCCGCCCGACGGCATCGCGTCGCGCGCGTTCACGACGAGGTTCACGATCACCTGCTCGAGCTGTCCCGGATCGGCGTACACGCGCCCCAGCGACGGCGCGAGCACCGTGTCGAGCCGCACGTCCTCGCGCAGCACGCGGCCCAGCATGCGCTCGATGTCGCGCACCACGTCGTTGAGGTCGAGCACGCGCGGGTCGAGCACCTGCTGCCGGCTGAACGCCAGCAGCTGCCGCGTGAGCCCTGCGGCCCGCTCGGCGGCGCCGCGGATCTCCAGCACGTCGGCGCGCGCGGGCGCGTCGTCCGGCATCTCGGAGAGCAGCAGCGCGCTGTAGCTCGTGACGATGGTGAGCAGGTTGTTGAAGTCGTGCGCGACGCCGCCGGCCAGCAGGCCCACGGCCTCCATCTTCTGCGCGTGCAGCAGCTGCGACTCGAGCGCGCGCTGCTCGGTGACGTCGCTCAGCATGAACAGCGCGCCGGCGAACTCCCCGGCGCCGTCGACGAGCGGGCTCACCGACTCGCGCGTCCACACGATGGTGCCGTCCGGCCGGTGGAACGCGACCTCCAGCGTCTCGGCGATGCCGCGCTGCTGGCGGGCGAAGCGCGTGCGCGCCTCGAACGCCGCGTCGGCATCCATGAAGTCGAAGAGCCGGCGCCCCGGCATCTCCCGCGCGTCGCAGCCGAGCATCTCCGCGAGGCGCGCGTTGGCGAAGGTGATGACGCCGGTCGGGTCGACGGCGCAGATCCCCTCGTGCGCGGCCTCCACCAGCCGGCGGTAGCGCTCCTCGCCCGCGCGCAGCTCGTCGTTGGCGCGCCCCAGCGCGCGGTTGGCCGACTCCAGCTCGGTGGCGTGCGCCTGCAGGTCGCGCGACGACGTCTCGACCTGCGCGGCCATGCTGTTGAACGAGAGCGCGAGGCTTCCCAGCTCGTCGCCGCGCGTGACGGCGACGCGCCGCGCGTAGTCGCCGCGCGCGACGTCCTCCGCCGCGCGCGTGACCTCGACCAGCGGCGCCGTGACGCGGCGCATCAGCACCCACGCGGCGATGGTGCCGAGCACCATGAAGCCGAGGCCGATGCCGATGAGGCCGAGCAGGAAGGGGCGCGCGGCGCCCATGGTGGCCGCGCGCGGCATCTGCACCCAGAGCGCCCACGGCGCGACGCGGATCGGGACCACGAGCCCGAACTGCCGCGCGCCGTCGGCGGACGCGTACTCCGCGGGCGCGCCCTGGATCTCGGGCGGCGGTGCGGGGATCGGGCGCTGCAGATCGCTCCAGTGCGTGCCGTCGGCGTTGCCGACCACGATCCGGGCGTCGGAGCCGATGAGCGACCGCGCCTGGGCGACGGCCGATGGGCGCAGCGGGCGGTGCGCGACGAGGAAGCCGACGGTGTCGCTTCCCCCGGCCAGCACGGGGGCGACCATGACGTAGCCGAGGCCGGAGTCGCCCGGCGCCAGCGGTCCGATCCACGGGCCGCGGCGCGTGCGGCCGGCGGGCGCGGGGATCGGGGTCGCCGCCGCGACCGACCCCGGTGGGCCGTAGGCGGCCACGCGCCGCCCGTCGCGGCGCCACAGCGCGATCGCCGCCGGCTGCGTCATCCGCGCGCGCGCCGCCTCCAGCAGGAGATCGGCCTCCGCGTGCGGCGCGCCGTCCGGGCCCGTCAGCAGCGCGACGACCGACGGCGTGACGGCGAGGTCGCGCGTGGTGCCGCGCATCCCGTCCAGCGACTCGTCGAACATCCCTGCCACCCGCAGCGTGACGCTCGTCAGCCGTTCGGACGACGCCGAGACGAGCACGCGCTCCAGCTGGCGGTACGCCGCCCAGGAGACGGCGACGAGCACCAGTCCCAGAAGGGCCGAGACGAGCAGCGGGAGCCGGAGGCGGAGCGAGTGCCGCGGGGGCATGCGAGGGGGGCGGGAAGCCGGGGGACGATCGTCGAGCATGGACGACCGAGTCCCGCCCGCCGGCACGCCGCGCCGCCCCGCATGGCGGTCGCCGGGCAAGCTCGTATGTTGTGGCGCCCGGGGGCCCGGCTGGCGGAGCCCGGCCTCCGCCCCGGTCGTCACGTCCCCGTCGCTGCTGCCATGACCGACCGCTCCGCCTCCACCGAGCGCGCC
>CBHYLO010000710.1:0-2265 GCA_966128675.1 uncultured bacterium
GCCCGATCGCCGCTCCGCGCCGCGCCGCTCGACCGCGCGGCGCGCGTCGCCGCGGCGGTCCGCGCCCCGGCGCTCGGGCCCCCGTCGGCTCGCGTCGTCCCGCCCGCCCAGCGCGTCCGCGAGCGGATCGCGCTCGAACGCCAGCGGGGCGTCGCCGCCGCGCAGCTGGTCGCCCAGTCGGCCGCCCAGCGGCCCGAACTCGGGAAGGTCGCCGGGGAGCGGATCGCGCGGGCCGAGCGGGGGCGTCGTCATTCGCCGGGGTCCTCGTCCGAGGTGCGGAAGGGGGAGAGCGCCGGGCCGCCGCCCTGCCCTCCGATGGCGATCATGCGCTCGATCGACCGCCGGGCCCTCGCCGCGACGTCGTCCGGCACCGTGATCTCGTGCGACAGCGTCTCCAGCGACCGCAGGACCTTCGGCAGCGTCGTGACCTTCATGTACGCGCACTGCGCGCGGTCGTTCGCGGCGAAGAACGTCTTGCCCGGGTTCTCGCGCCGCAGGCGGTGCAGGATCCCGAGCTCGGTGGCGACGATGAACTCGTCGACCGGGCTCACCTGCGGGCGCTTGATCATCCCCTCGGTCGAGAGGATGTGCACGTCCTTGGGATCGATCGCCCCGGCCGAGATCGCCTCCACCACCGGCGTCGCGCAGCCGCACTCGGGGTGGATGAGGAACTCCGCCCCCGGGTGCGCCGCGCGCTGCAGGTTGATGTGCTCCGGGTCGATGCCGGCGTGCACGTGGCACTCGCCCATCCACACGTGGATGTTCTGCCGCCCCGTCACCCGGCGCACGTGCGCGCCCAGGAACATGTCGGGCAGGAAGAGGATCTCCCGGTCGGCCGGGATGGCGTTCACCACCTCGACCGCGTTGCCGCTCGTGCAGCAATAATCGCTCTCCGCCTTCACCTCGGCGGTGGTGTTCACGTAGGCCACCACCACCGCGCCCGGGTGCTCGGCCTTCCACGCCCGCAGCTGCGCCGCATCGATGGTCGCGGCCAGCGAGCAGCCCGCCGCCAGGTCGGGCAGCAGCACGGTCTTCGTCGGCGACAGGATCTTGGCCGTCTCGGCCATGAAGTGCACGCCGCAGAAGACGATGACGTCGGCGTCGGTCTTCGCCGCCTCGCGCGACAGCCCCAGCGAGTCGCCCACGTAGTGCGCGACGTCCTGGATCTCGGGGCGCTCGTAGTTGTGCGCCAGGATCACCGCGTTGCGCGCCGCGGCGAGCTCGCGGATGGCGTCGTGGAGGGCGGGATCGTTGTGGGTCTCGAGTACGGTCATGGGAGGGGCAAATCTAAGATCGGCAACGTCTTTCGTAAGGCGGCCCGCGACGCGGCGCCCGACCCACGCCGCGCCAGCGGCCCGAGCGCCGGGCGCCCAGCGCCGGGGGGGGCGCGCTCACGGCGCACGGGGCGCGGCGCGCCGGCGGGGGGTCAAGAGGGGCGGGGGCCACCCCCCCGGGAACCTTGCAGCGGGACTCACCATTCGATGTGCTTCCCCGCCCACTTCCGCTTCGCGCGCGGGAAGTCGCTCCGGAAGTGCCCGCCGCGCGACTCGGTGCGCAGCAGCGCCGCCTCCGCGATCAGGCGCGCCGTCTGGACCATGTTGCGCTCCTCGGTCATGCCGGGCGTGAGCCGGCGGTCGATGTCGGCCAGCCGCGCCAGGCACTGCTGCAGCCCGCGCGCGTTCCGGTCGATCGCCGCGTGCTCCCACATCGTCGAGCGGATCGCGTCGGCGGCCACCTGCGCGGCGCCGCGGTCGGCCAGCGGCGGCACCTCCCACGAGCCGCGGCGGCGCGGCGCGCGCGGCAGCGGCTCGCGCGTCACCAGGTCGCGCGCCACCCGCTCCGCGAACACCAGCCCCTCCAGCAGGGAGTTCGACGCCAGCCGGTTGGCGCCGTGCACGCCGGTGCGCGCCACCTCGCCCGCCGCGTACAGCCGGTCCAGGCTCGAGCGCCCCGCGAGGTCGGTGACGATGCCGCCCATCAGGTAGTGCGCCGCCGGCGTGACCGGGATGAGGTCGCGGTCCGGGTCGATGCCGCGCGCCGTGCACAGCGCGTGGATCCCCGGGAAGCGCGCCCCGAAGCCGCCCGGCGCGTCGGCGAGGTGCCGCGCGTCCAGCCAGACGCGCCCGTGCGCCTGCTGCTCGCGGAAGATCTCCCGCGCCACGACGTCGCGAGGCGCCAGCTCGGCCAGCCGGTGGCGCCTGGGCATGAAACGCTCGCCGCGCGCGTTCACCAGCGTCGCCCCCTCGCCGCGCACCGCCTCGGAGA
>CBHYLO010000711.1:0-2262 GCA_966128675.1 uncultured bacterium
TGCGGGGTGGGGTGGGCGGGGCGGACGGGCGACGGGTCCCGGGGTGCGCCCCGCCGCCCGCAGCCCGCAGCCCGCAGTCCGCAGCACTCACGATGACAGACGCCCGCCGAACGCAGACGCCGCCCCGGTTGTCGCTCGACACGCCCGTCACCTACCTGAAGGGCGTCGGGCCCGCGCGCGCGCAGGCGCTCGCGAAGCTGGGCGTGATCTTCGCGCGCGACCTGCTGTACCACGTGCCGCACCGCTACGAGGACGCGAGCACGGTGTCGCGCATCGCCGACCTCGAGGCGGGGATGGACGGCACGGTCATCGGGAAGGTCGTGTCGAAGGGCGTGATCCCGACGCGGAAGGGGCTGCGCATCTTCCAGGCGGTGGTGAAGGACGCCAGCGGGATGCTCGAGGTGTCGTGGCCCGGGCAGCCGTTCCTGGACCGCACGATCAACAAGGGCGACGTGCTGCTGCTGGCGGGCACCGTGCGCTTCTTCCACGGGCGCCAGCTGCAGCCGCGCGAGTTCGTGAACCTCGGGCCCGAGGAGCAGGGCACCGGCGGCGGGCGCGTGCTGTCGGTCTATCCCGCGACCGAGGGGCTCTCGTTCCGGCAGATCCGCGCGCTCGTCGAGTCGCACCTGGACGCGCTGCTGCCGCAGGTGCGCGAGACGCTGCCGCCCGACATCCTCGCGCTCGCGGGCGTGCCGCCGCTGCCCGAGGCGCTGCGGATGGTGCACCGGCCCACGAGCATCGCCGAGGCGCTGGAAGGGCGCGCGCGGCTGGCGTTCGAGGAGCTGCTGTGCGTGCACGTGCTGCACCGCCGCGCCAACGCGCTCGCGCGCGACAAGCGCGACGGCATCGCGTTCGCCAACCGCCGCCAGCTCACGTCGGCGCTCAAGGCCGCGCTCCCGTTCGAGCTCACCGGCGCGCAGACGCGCGCGCTGCGCGAGATCGTCATGGACATGACGAGCGATCGGCGCATGCACCGGCTGCTGCAGGGCGACGTCGGCAGCGGCAAGACGATCGTCGCGCTGTTCGCGTCGCTGCTGGCGATGGAGAACGGGTGGCAGGCGGCGGTCATGGCGCCGACCGAGCTGCTGGCCGAGCAGCACTTCCGCACCTTCTCGCGGCTGCTGGAGCCGCTCGGCATCCGGCCGGTGCTGGTGACGGGGCGCCTGTCGGCGAAGGAGCGCCGCGAGGCCGCCGCCCTGATGGAGCAGCCCGCGCCGCTGCTGGTGGTGGGCACGCACGCGCTGGTGCAGGAGGCGACGCAGTTCGCGCGGCTGGGCTTCGTGGCCATCGACGAGCAGCACCGCTTCGGCGTCGAGCAGCGCAAGGCGCTCGGCGCCAAGGGACATGCGCCGGACGTGCTGCTCATGAGCGCGACGCCCATCCCGCGGTCGCTGGCGCTGACGCTGTACGGGGACCTCGACGTCAGCATCCTCGACGAGAAGCCGCCCGGCCGCCAGCCGATCACGAGCGCGATGCGCCCCGAGAGCGCGCGCGAGCGCGTGCTGCAGTTCGTCGAGAGCGAGCTGCAGAAGGGGCGGCAGGCGTACGTCGTCTACCCGCTGATCGACGAGTCCGAGAAGTCCGACCTGAAGGCCGCGACCATCGCCTACGCCGAGCTGGCCGAGGGGCCGTTCGCGAGCCGGCGCGTGGGGCTGCTGCACGGACGCCTGCCCGGCGACGAGAAGGACGCGGTGATGCGGTCGTTCCGCGACGGGGAGCTGGACCTGCTCGTGGCGACGACCGTGATCGAGGTCGGCATCGACGTCGGCAACGCGACGATGATGCTGATCGAGCACCCGGAGCGCTTCGGGCTGTCGCAGCTGCACCAGCTGCGTGGCCGCGTGGGCCGCGGCGGCGAGCAGTCGTACTGCATCCTGCTCGGCGACGTCGGGCAGGAGGCGGCCGAGCGGCTGCAGACGTTCGTCGGCACGGAGGACGGCTTCGAGATCGCGCGCGCGGACCTGCGGCTGCGCGGGATGGGCGACCTGTTCGGCGAGCGGCAGAGCGGGGAGCCGACGTTCCGCGTCGCCGACCCGCTGCGCGACGAGGAGCTGAACCTCCGCGCCCGCGAGGCCGCCGACCGGCTGCTCACGCGCGATCCCGAGCTCACGGCGCCGGAGTCGCAGGGGCTGCGGCAGGTGCTGGCCACGCGTTATGCGCGCGCTCTCGATCTCTTCCGGGTCGGTTAGGATCCCAACTGCGGAGGACGGAACGACGGAGGACGGTGAAGCGGAAAACGATGGGGCGTGAAACGATGGAGCG
>CBHYLO010000712.1:0-2253 GCA_966128675.1 uncultured bacterium
CGGCGCCTCGGCCGCGGGCGGCGCCAGCTCGTCCACGCGCGCGAGGATCGACGCCAGCCAGTCGAAGATGGTGGCCCGGCGCAGCCGCGCGCGCATCGCGCGCATGCGCGCCCGACGCTCCGACTGCGGCATCGCGATCGCCTCGCGCAGCCCGGCGACCACGCCGTCGACGTTGAACGGGTTGATGAGCACCGCGCCCTCGATCTCCTCGGCCGCGCCGGTGAGGCGGCTGAGCACCAGCACGCCCTGCTCGTCGACGTTGCAGGCGACGAACTCCTTCGCGACCAGGTTCATGCCGTCCTGCAGCGACGACACGAGGCAAAGGTCGCCCGCGCGGTAGATCGCCGCCAGCTCCTCGGCGCCGATGCTCTCGTGGAAGAGGACGATGGGCGTCCAGTCGGGCGTGCCCCAGCGCGCGTTGATGGCCGCGACCGACCCGAGCACCTCGTCCTCCAGCGCCTTGTACGACGCGAGCTCGCTGCGCGACGGCGTCGCGACCACGAGGAAGGTGAGGGACTCGCGCAGCTCCGGCGCCTCCTCGAACAGCTGGTCGAGCGCGCGCAGCCGCTCGGGGATCCCCTTCGTGTAGTCGATGCGGTCGACGCTGACGCCGAGCGTGGCGCCGTTGCCGCCATAGCGCACGCGGAGCTGCTCGGCGCGGCGCGCGGCCTCGGCGCGGCGCGCGAGCCCCTCGTAGCGCGCGACGTCGATGCTGATGGGGAACGCGCCGACGTGCACCTCGCGCCCCTCGACGTGGATGCGGCGATGCTCGCGGCGCATCCGCACGTCGGGCACGAGCGCGGCGACGCAGTCCATGAAGTTCATCGCGTACCGCTCGGTGTGGAACTCGAGCAGGTCGTTCCCCAGCATGCCGCGCAGCACGCCGAGCTGCGCCTCGGTCGGCAGCAGCCGCAGGATGTCGGGCGGCGGAAACGGGATGTGCCAGAACTGGTGGATGAACGCCTTCTGCCCGGTCGCGGCGAGGCGCTCGCGCACCATCGCGGGCGCGGCCGCGAAGTGGTAGTCCTGGATCCACACGACGGCGTCGCCGGGCGCGCGCGCGACCTCCTCGGCCACGGCGTCCGCGAACCGCGCGTTGACCGCGTGATAGCGCGCCCAGTGCTCGGTGCGCGTGTCGTAGTGCTGCAGCAGCAGGTGGCAGAGCGGCCAGAGCGCGCTGTTGGCGAAGCCGAGGTAGTAGCCCTCGACGTCGGCGTCGTCGAGCCAGACGCGCCGGAGCGTGTAGCTCGGGCACTCGGGCGGCACCAGGAGGCGGCCGTCGTCGCCGGCGGTCTCGCGGTCGGCGCTGCCGGAGCCCCAGGCGACCCACGTGCCGCGCGTGCGCTGCATGGTCGGGTCGAGGGCCGAGACGAGGCCGCCGGGCGGACGGCGCAGCGCGATCCCCTCCTCGGCCGACGCGTCCTCCGAGCGGACGTGTTCGTACGGCTCGCGGTTGGAGAGCAGGACGAGCGTGCGCCCGGCGAGGTAGCGTTCGAGATCGTGCGGCATCGTCCGCGCGGGATGGGCAACGCGCGTGCCCTGCACGCGCCGCGGACGGGAACCGCCGGGTCCGCAGGTGACGGGCGGCGGGCGCGCGTGCATGTTGCGCCCATGACCGAGATCGTGGCTCGCGCCCCCACGCGCCTGGACTTCGGCGGGGGCTGGACCGACGTGCCCCCCTACTGCGACGAGGTGGGCGGCCAGGTGTGCAACGTGGCCATCGCCCGTCACGCGACCGTGCGGCTGCGGCCGCTCGGCGACGGCGAGGACGCCTCGGGCGGGCGCGCGTCCGAGGCGCGGCTGGCGGCCGCGTCGCTGCGCCGCGCGGGCCTGTACGAGCGCGTGCGCGCCGACGTCACGAGCGACTTCCCGGTGGGCGCGGGGCTGGGCGGGTCGTCGGCGGCGGGCGTGGCGCTCGCGGCCGCGATCGCGGCGTGGCGCGGCACGCTGGCGCCGGGCACGCCCCCCGACCACGCGACGCGCGACGCGCTGGCGGAGTGGAGCCGCGCGGTCGAGGTCGAGGACGCGGGGATCGCGGGCGGCCGGCAGGACCACTACGCGGCGGCACACGGCGGCGCGCTGCACCTGACGTTCGGCGCCGCGGCGGGCGATCGCCCCGCGGTCGCGCGCCCGCTCGCGCTGTCGGACGCGACCGTCCAGGCGCTGGAGCGGCGCGCGCTGGTGGTCTACACCGGCGAGTCGCGCATCTCGGGCGACACGATCACCGCGGTGCTGGACGCGTACCGCGCGCGC
>CBHYLO010000713.1:0-2252 GCA_966128675.1 uncultured bacterium
ACTTCGGCTCCACTGGCGGCGGCGTCTGGCGCACCACCGACGCCGGCCAGAACTGGGTCAACCTCTCCGACGGCCAGATCCGGGAGGGCTCGATCGGCGCCGTCGAGGTCGCGCCCTCCGACCCGAACGTCCTCTGGGTCGGCACGGGCTCCGACGGCATGCGGAGCAACGTCTCCACCGGCCGCGGCGTCTACCGCTCCACCGACGGCGGGAAGACGTGGACCCACGTCGGCCTGCGCGAGACGGGCCACATCGGCGGGATCCGCGTCCACCCGCGCGACCCCAACACCGCCTTCGTCGCCGCCATCGGCAACGGCTTCAAGCCGAACGCGGAGCGCGGCCTGTTCCGCACGCGCGACGGCGGGAAGAGCTGGGAGAAGGTGCTGTTCGTCTCCGACAGCACGGGCGCGGTGGACGTCGAGCTCAAGCCCGACGACCCGAACACGCTCTACGCCTCGATGTGGCGCACCGAGCGCAAGCCGTGGACGATCATCTCCGGCGCGTACGAGGGCGGCATCTACAAGAGCACCGACGGCGGCTCGACCTGGAAGAAGCTCGAGGGCGGGCTGCCCAAGGGCCTCTTCGGCAAGAGCAACGTCGCGGTGAGCGCCGCGAACCCGAACCGCGTCTACGCGCTCATCGAGGCGGCGAGCGGCGCGGGGCTCTACCGCTCCGACGACGCCGGCACGAGCTGGACGCGCGTCAACGACCAGGCGTCGCTCATCACGCGCCCCTTCTACTACACCACGCTCGGCGCCGACCCGACCAACGCCGACGTCGTGTACGCGGGCGCGGAGGGCTTCTTCAAGTCGACCGACGGCGGCAAGACGTTCCGCTCGATGTCGACGCCGCACGGCGACAACCACGACATCTGGATCAACCCGAAGGACGGGCAGATCATGATCCAGGCGAACGACGGCGGCGTGAACGTCTCGCTGAACGGCGGCCGCACGTGGAGCAGCCAGTACAACCAGCCGACGGCCGAGATCTACCAGGTCGCGGTGGACAGCCAGTATCCGTACCGGCTGTACGGCGCGCAGCAGGACAACTCGACGCTCATCGTGCCGTCGCTGCCGACGACGTCCTCGTCGCCCGACGACCCGATCCAGAGCTGGCGCCAGGGCCCCGGCTGCGAGACGGGCCCGATCCTGCCGCACATCACGAACCCCGACACGGTCTACGGCTCGTGCAAGGGGCAGTTCAGCCGCGCGTCGCTGCGCAGCGGCCAGGAGCAGCAGTCGTGGGTCGGCGCGCAGTCGCTCTACGGCAACGCGGGCAAGGACCTGATCTTCCGCTTCCAGCGCGTGTCGCCGATGGAGACGAGCCCGCACGACGCGCGCACGGTCTACTACGGCTCGCAGTACGTGCACCGCACGCGCGACGAGGGCACGACGTGGGAGCGCATCTCCCCCGACCTCACGGCGAACGACCCGCAGTACCAGTCCGTGATCTCGGGCAGCCCGATCACGATCGACGTGACGGGCGAGGAGATGTACGCCACGCTCTACGCGATCCGCGAGTCGACGCTGGAGCCGGGCGTGATCTGGACGGGCGCGAACGACGGCCCGATCCACGTCACGCGCGACGGTGGGAAGACGTGGGCGAAGGTGACGCCGCCCGACCTCGGCCCCGGCGGCCGCGTGCAGAACATCGAGCCGTCGCCGCACCGCAAGGGCGGCGCGTACGTCGCGGTGCTGCGCTACCAGCTCGGCGACTTCAAGCCGTACCTGTACGCGACGAACGACTACGGCAAGTCGTGGCGCCTGCTGACGCCCGGCGACAACGGCATCCCGGCCGACGAGCCGACGCGCGTCGTGCGCGAGGATCCCGCGCGCGCGGGCCTGCTGTACGCGGGCACGGAGTTCGGCGCGTACGTGTCGTTCGACGACGGGCGCCGCTGGCAGTCGCTGCAGCTCAACCTGCCCAACACGCCGATCACCGACCTGCGCGTGCACCGCAACGACCTGGTGATCTCGACGCAGGGCCGCTCGTTCTGGATCCTCGACAACGTCACGCCGCTGCACGCGCTCGCCGACGAGCGGCAGCGCGCCGCGCTGGCGGGCGCGCCCGCGCACCTCTTCCGTCCGCGCGAGGCGGTGCGCACGCGCTACCGCGCCGGCTTCGGCGGCCTGGAAGCCGAGCGGACGGCGACGGCCGATCCGGTCTATCCGCCGGCGGGCGCGATGATCGACTACTGGATCGCGAAGGCGCCCGAGGGCCAGGCCACGCTCGACATCCTCGACTCGGCCGGC
>CBHYLO010000714.1:0-2240 GCA_966128675.1 uncultured bacterium
AGTGCTCGCGGCGGCTGGACGCGCTGAAGGTGTGGGTGGCGTTCCAGCGCCACGGTGCCGACGGGCTGGGCGCGCTCTACGACCACCTGTGCGCGACGGCGGCGCGCCTGCACGCGAAGCTCGTCGCGCATCCGGCGTTCGAGCCGCTGCACGCGCCCGAGTCGAACATCCTCTGCTTCCGCTGGACGGGCGGCGGCGGCGACGGCGCGCTGGACGAGGCGACGCGCGACGCGCTGCAGCACCGCGTGCGCGCGCGCTTCAACCGCTCGGGCGACGGCTGGATCACGGCGACGGTGCTGGACGGGCGGCGCGTGCTGCGCGTGACGCTCATGAACCCGCGGACCGGCGACGCGCACCTGGACGCGCTGCTCGCGGGGCTCGCGGCCGCGGGCGACGCGGAGCGGGCGGCGTCCGTCGCCGGGGACGGCGCGACGCCGACGTCCCCGGCATCCGGGCGGACGCGGCCGCCGGTGGCACCGTCCATGCCCTAGTGGTCGCCGGCCCGGGGCGGCGCGCTGGTGCGCGGCCTCCGGCACGGGCTTGGGCCAGTGGGGCACATGCAGCACGAGCAGCAGCACCGGGGCGAGCCCCCGGCAGGCGGCGGGGTCGTGGCCGGACAGGTGGAGCGACCCGACGCGGGAATCGGTGGGCCGAACGGCGGTGCGGGGCTCGACGTCCCGCGCGCGCCGTTCGCCGACGCACGCCTGGCCCTCGCGTCCGAGGCGGTGCCGAGCGATCAGCTCTGGCGCGCCGCGATCCACGCCGCGCGCGAGGCGGCCGCGCTGGCGGCGGACCTGCGCCGCCAGCTGCGCGGCGCGGGCTGACCGCGCACGCCTCAGCGCACGATCTTCTTCAGCGCGGCCTCGAGGTCCTGGCCGCCGCCCTGGCCGGTGTAGGCGATCTTCCCGGCGCCGTCGACGATGACGACGTAGCTCGTCGCCGGGACGTCGTACGCGTCGGTCGCGTGGCCGTCGCCGTCCCAGAGCACGTCCATCGGGAGGCGGTACTTCCGCGCGTAGAGCTGCGCGCGCTGCGGCGTCTGGTTCACGCTCACCGCGACCGCCACGAGCCGCACGCGCGCGCCGTACGTGCGCGCGATGCGCTGGAACTGCGGCTCCAGCTGCTTGCAGTTGGGGCACCACGTCGCCCAGAACTCGATCACGGTCGGACGGCCGCCGCCGACGTGGCGCGCGAGGTCCGTGGGCTGGCCCGCGAGCGTGCGCACGGCCGCCGCGGGGGCCGCGGTGCCGACGGGGAGGCCGCTCTCCTGCGCGCGTCCCAGCGCGGGAAACGCGGGCAGCGCGAACGCGAGGAGGGCGGCGGCGAGATGGCGGAGACGCATGCGGGAGCTCGGGTGAGGCGAGGTGGAGGACGGCGGGCTCAGATCCAGACCGTGCCGGCCTGCACGAAGTAGTACTGCGCGGCGCCCAGCATGAGCGCGGCGAAGAGGCGCTTGATCCAGACCATCCACATCCCGGCGCGCGGCAGCCGCGCGACCGCGCCGCTGGAGAGGCCGACGGCCACCAGCAGCGCGCACATGCCGAGCGAGAAGGTGAAGAGGTAGAGGAAGCCGAGGCCCGCGCTGCGCGTGGTGGAGACCCACGTGAGCACCGCGGCCATGACCGGCGCGGAGCAGGGCGCGGCGACGAGCCCCGACATCGCGCCCATCACGAGCGCGCCCGCGAACCGGCCGCCGGTCCCCGCGGTCGCCGCGCGCTGCACGAGCGCCGCCGGCAGCCGCACGGGGATGACGTCGAGCATCGCCAGCGCCGCCAGCAGGAGCAGGTTGCCCATCGCCAGCAGCGCCCACGTGTTGGTGCTGACGCTCCCGAAGAGCGTGCCCGTCATCCCGGCGAACAGCCCGAGCCCCGCGTAGACGGACGCGAGGCCGAGCACGTAGGCGAGCGTGAGGAGCGCCGGCCGCCAGCGCGGCGCGCGCGGCGCCGTCCCGACGTCCGCGCCGAGCGACTGCCCCCCGACGATCGCCGCGGTGATCGGGATCATCGGATAGATGCAGGGGGTCAGCGACGTCAGGACGCCCGCCCCGAAGAGCAGCGGCAGGGCGGCCGCCGGATGGGCCGTCAGTTGGGAGGCGAGGTCGGCGAGCACGCCTGTAAGAATAGTCGGGTTTCGGGTCCGGGTTCCGGCTGCGTGGTGTCGCGTGGCGCGCCGGGGGTGGGGGACGGGCTCCGGCTCCCACCGATCGCGGCCGCTGCGGAGCCACGGCACTACGTGCCTGT
>CBHYLO010000715.1:0-2239 GCA_966128675.1 uncultured bacterium
GCGACGACGTCGAGAAGTTCGGGCCCGGCACGACGCGCACCTTCACCAGCGGCTCGGGCTCGGTAGGCCTGAGCGTCCCGCTGGCGCCGCGCGTCTCGCTCGGCGTGAGCGCGGCGCGCGCCTTCCGCGCGCCGACCGTCGAGGAGCTGTTCTCGAACGCCTTCCATACCGCGGTCGGCACGTTCGACGTCGGCCGGAGCGACCTGCGCGCGGAGACCAACATGGGCGTCGACGCCGTGCTGCGCGCGCAGCGCGGGCGCGTGGACGCGTCGGTCTCGGGCTACTACAACGCGATCGACGACTACATCACGCCGTCGATCGTCGGCGTGGTGGACGAGCAGACGGGCGAGCCCGCGACGCCGGGCACGGCGGGCGCCGTGCCGCTCAACCGCTTCACGCAGCGCGACGCGCACCTGTATGGCGCCGAGGGCCGCGTCGAGGTGGTCGTCGCGCCGCGGGTGGTGCTGGGCGCGATGGGCGACGTCGTGCGCGGCGAGTTCCGCGCGGGCGGCGCGCTGCCGTACCTCCCGCCGGCGCGCCTGGGCGCGATCGCGCGCTACGAGGCCGGCCGCTTCACCGCCAGCGCGGAGACGCGCCACGCGTTCGCGCAGGACCGCACGTCGCAGGTCGCCTGCGGCCGCGCCGGCGACGACGCGACGGAGACGGAGCCCGGCTCGGTGGGCGTGCCCTGCGTCGACCTGCAGACCGCCGGCTACACGCTGGTGAACGCGAGCCTCGGCTACACGCTGCTGTCGGGCGCGGCGCTGCACTCGATCACGCTGCGCGCCGACAACCTGCTGGACGAGTCGTACTTCGACGCGTCGAGCCGCATCAAGAGCTTCGCGCGGAGCCCGGGGCGGAACCTGGCGCTCGTGTATCGCGTGCAGTTCTGACGCACCCGCGGCGCGCGTCCTTCAGGCGCGCGCCGCCATCCTGAGCGCGCGGGCCACCCGAGCGCCGAGCGCCGAGCGTGTGGACGGGAGCGATCGCCGCACCACGCCGTTCGAGGCGAGCGGCGACGCGTCGCGAGTGCGGACAGGAGCGCGAGCAGGCCTGCCTCCGCGCGAATGCCCGGGG
Organism: uncultured bacterium; assembly: GCA_966128675.1. Classification (GTDB taxonomy): domain Bacteria; phylum Gemmatimonadota; class Gemmatimonadetes; order Gemmatimonadales; family Gemmatimonadaceae; genus Roseisolibacter. The sequence continues at coordinate 1,078 of CBHYLO010000715.1, forward strand.
CGGAAGGCGGCGCGGACGGGCAGAGGCGACCTGCGAGATCACCAAGGAGACTCACGCGCAGCGGTGAGGCTCCGCCGTGTGAGATCGCTGGGAGCCGGAGCCCGTCCACGCCGCCGCCCGCCGCCACGACGATCCCGGATTCACGACGGGCCGGCCCCGCCGAGGAGCCGGCCCGTGCGCGACTCTCAGCCAGCCGCCTCGTACGATCGCAGCAGCGCGATCATGCGCGAGTCCGTGACCGTCGCGTCGTCGCCCTTCGGCGTCTCGAGGATCTTCGGCACGTGCGCCAGCCGCGCGTCGGTCATGAGGCGGCGGAACGCCCCCTCCCCGATCGACCCCTCCGCGATCAGCTCGTGGCGGTCCTTGCGCGACCCGAACGGCGTCTTCGAGTCGTTCAGGTGCAGCACCTTCAGCCGGTCCATGCCGAGCGTGTCGTCGAAGCGCTGCCACACGCCGTCGTAGTCGTTCGCGAGATCGTAGCCGGCCGAGTGGACGTGGCAGGTGTCGAGGCACACGCCGACGCGCGGCTGCAGGTGCGCCGGCAGCCGGTCGATGATCGCCGCCAGCTCCTCGAACGTCGCGCCGAGCACCGTGCCCGCGCCGGCCGTCGTCTCCAGGCAGAGGATCGTGCGGCAGGGCACCTGCTCCAGCGCCTCGGCGATCGCGTCGGCGTTGCGCGCCAGCCCCGCCTCGCGCTCGTCCATGTAGTTGCCGGGGTGCGACACCAGCAGGTCGATCCCGAGCGCGCCGCAGCGCCGCAGCTCGGCGGCGAAGCTCTCGATCGAGCGCGCGCGCAGCGTCGGGTCGGGCGACGCGAGGTTGATCAGGTAGCTGTCGTGCGAGACCGTCGTGCGCACGTCGGTCGCCGACAGCGCGCTGCCGAACGCGCCGCACTCGTCGTCCGCGCAGTCGCGCTCCGCCCAGCGGTTCGCCTGCTTGGTGAACAGCTGCAGCGCCGTGGCGGCGATGGCGTGCGCGCGCGGCGGGGCCTGCGGCGTGCCGCCGGCCGAGGAGACGTGCGCGCCGAGGAGGGAGGGGAGGGTCATGCGCGAAAGATAAGGGCGTCGAGCGGGGCGCTGCGGACAAACGGCATCGGGTTAAACAAACCCCCCTCCGCAGCCCCCACCCCCCGCGACACCCCCCCCCCGACAAACCATACCAA
>CBHYLO010000716.1:0-2239 GCA_966128675.1 uncultured bacterium
GTCGGCATCCGGCGAGCGTGCGACGACGTGCGACGCGCGCGCCAGCGTCGCGGCGTCGGGCGCCGCCACGTCCGCGTCGGCGCAGCGCAGCAGCCGGCGCAGCCCGAACGCGACCAGCAGCGCGCAGGACACCACCGTCGCGCGCAGGAAGCGCGGCGCGTCGGCGTGCGGGCGGAAGCGCCACCACAGGTCGCTCGCGTACTCGACGTGCTGGAACGAGAAGAGCCCGAGCCACACCGACGCGCCGAGCACCGCGACCACCGCGGCAACCCACCCCGGCTCCAGCACCTCGGCCGTCAGCGCGGCGCGGCGGTAGAAGGCGCGGCGGTACGGGAGCACGATGGCCGCGACGCCGGCGAGCACCAGCGCCTCCTCCCAGTCGAGCCCCTTGAGCAGCGACGCCGCCGCGCCGAGCGCCAGCGCCGCCAGCGTGAGGCGGTAGGCGGCGTCGAGCCGCCGGTGGAGCGCCCAGCCGAGGATCAGCAGCGCGGTGCCGACGACGCTCCCGAGCAGGTGCGACGCCTCGATGACGGCGAGCGGCAGCACCGCGTGCAGCGCCGTGACGCGCGGCCGCACGCTGGGCGTCGCGCCCGACCAGAGCAGCAGCGCGCCGGCGGCGAACACCGCCACCGAGAGCGCCGTCGGCACGAACGCGGACGCCGCGCCGCGGAGCGTGCCGACGGTCGCCGCCACCGCGCCGTGCAGCCACGCGCGCTGGCGCCGCGCCTCCAGCGCGGCCAGCGTGCCCAGCGCGAGCGTCAGCGGCAGCAGGTAGTACACCGCGCGGTACGCCAGCAGCGCCGCCAGCACGCGGTCGGCGGGGAGGTACGGGCGCAGGAGCAGCACCATCGCCGTCTCGAACACGCCGGCGCCGCCGGGGACGTGGCTCAGCAGCCCCGCGCACTGCGCGAGCACGAACAGGCCCGCGAACGCGGCGGGCCCGATCGCCGCGCCCGGCGGCAGCAGGACGTACAGCGCGCCCGCGGCGAGCCCCCAGTCGAGCAGCGCCACCGCCGCCTGCGCGGCGACGACGCGCGACCGCGGCACGCGCAGCTCCCAGCCGCCCAGGCGCGCGGGCAGCCGCACGGTGCGCCCGCCGCGGGCGGCGCTCCACGCGAGGACCAGGGCGACGAGGCCCAGCAGCGCGACGCCGAGCAGCCGCGCCGGCCACGGCGCGACATGCAGCGGCGCGAGCAGCGGCGCCGGCTCGGCCACGAGCGCGAGCCCGGTCACCAGCACGACGCCGAGCGCGAACGTCGCGCCGGCGAAGCTGGCCGCGCGCGCGATCTCGGGCGCCGACAGGCCCCACCCGCTCCACAGGCGGTAGCGCACCGCGGCACCCGTGACCGCGGGAAAGCCGAGCGACTGGCTGACGCCATAGGCGACGAAGGCGCCGCCGACGACGCGCCGCAGCGGCGGACGCGCCGCGCCCGTGCGCCCCACGTACGCGAGCGCCAGCGCGTCGTAGCCGGCGAGCACCGCGTACGCGACGGCGGTGAGCGCGACCGCGAGGCCGAGGCGCGCGGGCGGCAGCGCGCGCACGGCGCGCGCGACCGCGTGATAGCCGTGGCCCCCGCCCGCCAGCTCGGCGCGCAGCGCCGCGAGCGCGAGCCCCAGCACCGCCAGCACCAGCAGCGGTCCCACCCAGCGCAGCGCGCGGGCCAGGCGCCGGTCGCGCGCCCCGGCGGTCGCGTCGACGGGCGGCGCCGGGGCCGCGGGCGGGGCAGGTGGGACGGCCGCGGCGCTCGGCGGCACGTCGGCGTCGGCCGGCCGTCGCGCGAGCGTGGGGGCGGAGCTCACGACGCTCCCGCGTCGCGCGCGGTGTGGCGCGCCGCCAGCCGCTCGAGGAGCTGCAGCTGCGTCTCCTGCAGTCGCAGCAGCTCGGCCCACTGCCCCTCGCGCAGCGCGTCGAGGCGCGCGCGCAGGTCGCGGATCTCGCACTCGGCGCGCTCGTTGACCGCGTAGTCGCGCTTCGCCGCCATCCGGTCGCGCCACGCCTGGCGGTTCTGCGACATCATGATGACCGGCGCCTGCAGCGCGGCGACCATGGACAGCATGAGGTTGAGGAAGACGTACGGGTACGGGTCGAACGCGTGCCCGTGCGGGCCGAGCAGCTCGGTGTTCAGCACGACCCATCCGACGAGCACGACGCAGAACAGGCCGATGAAGGTCCACGAGCCGCCGAACGCCGCCACGCGGTCGGCCATGCGCGCGCCGAGCGTCGGGGCGTCGGGCGTGT
>CBHYLO010000717.1:0-2233 GCA_966128675.1 uncultured bacterium
AATGTTCCACCCACCACCGCTAAATGAAAAACCCCCCCCGCCGGTGCGCGGGCGGCCCCCGCGGGGCCCCGCCGTCGCGTTTCGGCTGCCGCGGCCGTCCCGTGCGTCACGGTGCCGTGGCCGCTGGCGGCACGAGGAACACCGGCACCTCGCTCGCCTGCACGACGCTGTTCGCCACGCTGCCGAGCATCATGCGGCCGATGCCGCCGGCGCCGCGCGTGCGCATCGCGATGAGATCCACGAGCTCCTGGCGAATGGAGTCGACGATCACGCGCGCCGGGTCGCGAGCCTCGGCGACGCGGGCCGTGGCCGGTACCCCCGCCGCCCGCGCGCGCGCGGCGGCGGCGTCCAGCTGCCGCGCAGCCTCCCCGGCGGCCACGCGGCGGAGGTCCGGCAGCACCACCCGCAGCAGGACGAGCTCCAGCTCGGAGGCGCGCGGGAAGGCCAGGAGGTGCGCGAGCACCTCGAGCGACGCGTCGCTGCCGTCGAGCGGCACCAGGACGCGCCGCAGGCGGAGCTGCCGTCCGCGCAGGTAGTCGGCCTGCGGCGGGACGAGGACCACCGGCCGGATCCCCTCGCGCGCCACGCGGTCGGCCACGCTGCCGTGGAGGGCGCGCTCGACGGCGCGCGGGGCGTGGGTCGCCATCACGGTCGCGAGCGCGTTCGTCGCCAGGGCGCGCCCGAGCAGCACGCCCGCGACGTCCGAGCCCTCGAGCACCTCCCACGTCGCCGGACGATCGGCGCTGGCCGCCATCTGCGCGGCCGCGTCACGGAGCGCCCGCTCGGCGGACTGCCGGGCGCCGGGGGACGTGCCGGGCTCCCCGTCGGCGAGCGGGTCGAGCACGCGGACCAGGTGCAGCGCCGCGTCGGCGACGTGGGCGAAGTCCACCGCGACCGCCAGCGCGCGTGCATCCTTGTCCGAGCCGTCGAGCGACACGAGCACCGTGGCCGTCATCGTGTGTTCCGGTGTGAGGGGACGGGTGTCGTCGACAGCAAGCCCCGGGCGCGGCGTCCGAGCCTTGGCGCCGCTCCGCGCGTCGCGCGATCTTGCGCGCTGGGCGCCCTCGTGACTCTCGCCATCCGGAGGCTGCATGTCCGACACCTCGCTCCCCCGATCCGGCCTCGCGGTGCCGCCGGTCGCTGCTCCCGACGCCGGTCCGACGCCTGGCGGCCTCCGTCGGGGCGGGCGGCTGCTGCTCGCGGCCGACGGGAGCGAGTTGGCCGGCCACGCCGCGCGCGTCGCTGCCGCCGTCGCGCGGCACGCCGGCGCGTCGGTGCAGGCCGTCCACGCCCTCTACACGCGGGGCGCGCCCATCCCGCCCCTCCTCGACGCCGCGCTCGGCCTCGCCGACGAGCTGGTCGGCCCCGAGCTCCACGACGAGCAGGTGGCGGAGATGCGGCGCACGCTCGCCGCGGCGGTGGGCGCGCCCATCGACTGGCCGGTGCGCGTCACGATCGGGCCCCCGGCGGGGGTGATCGTGCGCGAGGCGCGGAGCGCGGGCGCGGACCTCGTCGTGCTCGGCCTCCGTCGGCACGGCGTGGCCGGCCGGGCGCTCCAGGACGAGACCGCGCTCCTCGTGATGCGGCGCGCCACCGCCCCCGTGCTCGCCGTCGCGCCAGGGCTCGACGGCCTGCCGCAATGCGTCGTCGTGGGCGTCGACTTCAGCCGCACCAGCCGCGAGGCCGCGCGCCTCGCGCTCGACCTGCTCGCGCCGGGCGGGCGGCTGGTCCTCGCGTACGTCTCCTCGCCGCTCGCCGCGGCGTCCGACGATGGTGAGAGGTACGTGCACGCACTCGGCGTCGCGGCGGCCTTCGCCGCGCTCGTCGCCGACCTCGCGCCACCGGCCGGCGTGCGCGTGGAGCACGAGGCGCTCGCCTGCGGACCGCGGGAGACGCCGGCGCAGCGGCTGCTGGAGCTCGCCGGCCGCGCCGGCGCCGATCTCGTCGCCCTGGGCAGCCGCCGCTACGGCCGCTTCGAGCGCTGGCTGCTCGGCAGCGTCACGACCGACATCGCGCGCGACGGCCGTGTGTCGCTGCTCGTGGTCCCGCCGGCGGAGCCCGTCGCTCCCGGAACGGACGAGGCACCCGCGGCCTGACGCGCGTCAGGCGACCATCACGCGACTCGTACGCGGAGCGGCCCGATGATGCTCGACTGGAACGGGTACCAGCAGCAGGTCCTCGCGCTGGTCGCGGAGCTGGGGCGGACGAGCCCCGGCACCGTGCGCGGCTATCG
>CBHYLO010000718.1:0-2223 GCA_966128675.1 uncultured bacterium
AAGCCCTTATCAGATCTCTTCCTTGCTGACGGAATGCGGCGTTCGCGTCCGGCGCGCGCGCTCTACTCCTGCATCACCCGCTGCCCGTCCAGCGTCCAGCGCGTCATCCACGCCAGCTCGCGGCGCATCTTGTCCAGCTGGTGGCGCGGCTCGCTCAGGCCGTGGCCCTCGCGCGGGTAGAACACGAGCGACACGGGGACGCCGTTCCGCTTGAGCCCCAGGTAGAGCTCCTGCGCCTGCCCCGTGGGCACGCGCATGTCCTGCTGCCCGTGCAGGATCAGCGTCGGCGTCTTCGCCTGCTTGATGTACGTCATCGCCGAGCGCTTGCGGTACTCCTCGACGTTGTCGTAGGGCGTGCCGCCGAAGTAGCCGTCGAGCGTGCTCGGGATGTCGTTGGTGCCGTACATCGACTCCATGTTGGTGAGGCCCGCGCCCACCATCACGGCCTTGAAGCGCTGCGTCTGCGTGAGCGTCCACGCGGTCATGTAGCCGCCGTAGCTCCAGCCGGCCTGCGCGAGCCGCTGCGGATCGGCGATGCCGCGCCCCACCAGCGTGTCGATCCCGGCCTGGATGTCGCCGTAGTCGCCGACGCCCCAGTCCTTGATGTTGGCGCGCAGGAACGCCTCGCCGTAGCCGGTCGAGCCGCGCGGGTTGGGCTGGAACACCACCCAGCCGCGCCCCGCCCACACGTGCGCGTAGCTGCCGTAGTTGGAGGGAAAGCGGTCGAGCCACGCGCCCGCGGGGCCGCCGTGCACCTGCGTGATGAGCGGGTAGCGCTTCCCCGGGGCGTAGTCGGCCGGGTAGATCACCAGCCCCTCCACCTCCATCCCGCCCGGCCCCCTGTAGCGCAGCACCTCGGTCTTCCCGATGGCGAGCGTGCGCACCTGCGGGTTGTGGTCGGTGAGCTTCGCGAGCGTGCGCGCGCCGGCGCGGGCGACGTGGACGTCGGGCGGCGTGCGCAGGTCGCTCTTCACGACGGCGATCGTCCGCCAGTCGTCGCTGAACGACGACTGCCCGACCCACGGCTGCCCGGCGAACAGGGCGCGCGGCGTCCCGCCCGTCGCGGGGAGCTCGAACAGGTTGTTGGTCGTGCGCGTCGGCGCCTCGACCCGCAGCGTCCTCCCGTCCGTCGACCACCAGATGTCGTTCGGCTGGTACGCGAAGTCGGGCGCCAGCAGGCGCGGTGCGCCGCCGGCGGCGGGCATCGCCGCCAGCCGCAGCAGCCCGACCTCCGCCGAGGTGCCGGCGCGCGTCAGGAAGGCGATGGTGCGGCCGTCGGGGGACCAGCGCGGCGTGGCGTCGCTGCCGGGATTCTCGGTCAGCTTGCGCGGCGTCCCGCCGGTCGCGGCGACGACGTAGATGTCGGACCGGGAGCCGTCGTCGGCCTTCGGGGTCGGGCGCACCACGTACGCGAGCTGCGATCCGTCGGGGGACCACTGGGGGTCCCCGACGCTGAAGTCGCCCGCCACCAGCTCGCGCGACTTCCTCGCGGCCACGTCGAGCACCCACAGCCGCGTGTGCGCGAACACCGAGTCGACCACGATCGCGTCGTCCTTGATGCGCTGCCGGCGCTCCTCGTCCGCGCTCGGCGCGCGCGACGCGACGTAGGCGATCTGCTTCCCGTCGGGCGACCACGCGAACGCGCTGACGGCGGTCTTGGCGTCGGTGAGGCGCTCGGCCTCACCCCCGTTCGGGTCGAGGACGAACACCTGCGGGCGCTCCTCGCGCGCGCTCACGAAGGCCAGGCGCGTCCCGTCCGGGGACCAGCGCGGCGAGGCGTCGCTCTTCTTGCTGGTCGTCAGCCGCCGCGACGCGCCGCCGGCCGCGGCCACCAGCCAGACGTCGCTGTCGGTGGCGTTCTCGGTGGTGTCGGTCGTCGCGACGACGTACGCGATCCACCGTCCGTCGGGGGAGACCTGCGGGTCGCTGACCGAGCGGACGCCCATCACGTCCTCGGGCGTCATGGGACGTGGCGCCTGCGCGGCGGCGACGGACGCGAGGGCGGGCGCCACCACGAGGGGGAGCGCGGCGGCGAGTCGGCGAAGCATGAGGACCTCGGGAGGGAGTCGACGGCCCAGCCTAACGCGCGGACCCGCGCAGTGACAGGGTGCCGGGTTGCGTGCTGCGTGTGGGCTCCATGCCGTCGGCGCGTGACGTCGCACCCGACGGGCACGAACTACTCGTTTGGCTACGGATGCTCCGGATCGGGCGGATGAGACGGAT
>CBHYLO010000719.1:0-2215 GCA_966128675.1 uncultured bacterium
CGCTGCCGTCGCCCGTGTCGAGCAGGCGGCCGAGCGCCGCGCGGCGGGCACCGAGCTGCGCCCACGTCGCGAGCCCCGCGCGCAGCGCCGGCAGCACCGTGCGCGCGAGCTGCTGCGTGTGCGCGTCGGGCACGCCCGCCGCGACCGCGCCGCCGTCGATCCACACGCGCGCGTCGTCCGCGCCGCCGAAGTCGATGCGGAGCAGCGGCGCACGGTCGGCCGGCAGGTCGTCGCGCCCGGCCGCGGCGTGGAGCGCGGCGACGGCGTCGGGCGTCAGGTGCGGCGCCGTCCAGTCGTCCAGCACGGAGGCCGGCGCCCCGTCCGGGTGCACGGGGAAGTGCAGGGCCACGCGCTCCGCGCCGAAGAGTCGCAGGAGGGCCGCGTGGACCGCCTCGCGCCAGGCCGTCAGGCCCGTCGCGTCCAGCGGGGAGAGCAGCACGCGCAGCGCGTGGCCGAGCGCGTCGAGGCGGAGGTCGGCCGGCGAGGCCGCGAGCGACGCCGCCGGCGACGGTGCCGGCGACGGCGCCCGGTCGGCGGGTGCGGGCCGCGGACGGGCCACGGCCCGGTCGTGGATCCGGAACTCGCCGGTGCGGTGGATCGGGAACTCGCCGGTGCGCCAGTGGGCGCGGGTGGTCTCGGTCGACATGTGCGGAACCGGGGGGAAGAACGGGAGCGTCCTGCGCGGCCGGATGTGGGCGCTCCCGCCCGTCTCCCCTGATCCGGCCAGCCTTCAGCCGGCGCCCCCGCGTCGGGTCGCCGACGGAGGTAGGATGCGCCGGCCGTGATTGACGCGAATGGGACGAAACTGCCTATTTCTGCCCACCCCCTCCCCCGGCTGTCCCCCCCCGCGCATGACCCTCCACCTCTCCGGCGACGTCGCCCGGCGTCTCGGGCACACCGCCGAGGCGATGCTGTCGCCGCTGCGGTGGCCGACGCTCGACGCCTGGTGGCGCGAGGTGGAGTCGCGGATGCAGGGCCTCGTGCCGGGCTCGAACGCGATGTTCACCGTCTTCGACGGCGAGCGGCCCCGGCACCTCTCCGAGAAGGTGGACGACGCGGCGCGCCGGCAGCTGGCCGCCTTCACCTCGGTGGACGCCGACGGGCAGCTGGCGCTGCACTGCCGGGCGACCGACGCATGGCTGCGCCACCGCCGCGCGACGCGGCAGGCGGTGTGGGGCGAGGCGACCAACATCCTCGATCTCCAGTCGCTCGGCTTCGGGCTCTCGGACTGCCTCTGGTACCACGACGGGCTCGTGCCCGCGGGGCTCAAGGGCTACGTCTGCATGACCACCGAGGTGGCGGCGCGCGAGGCGGTGCTGTGCTGGAGCATCGAGCGCGGCGACCGCTGGTCGATGCAGCAGACCGAGGGGATGGCGCTGCTGCAGGTGCTCCATCCGGCGATGCAGGCGGGCCACCACGCGTTCGCGTCGCTGGCCGCGCGGCAGGCGGCCGTGGTGTCGACGCTGGATGGCGTGCCGGACGCGCTGCTGGTGATCGGCCCCGACGGCCGCGAGCGGCATCGCAACGCCGCGCTGGTGCAGCGGCTGGCGGGCGAGCCCGAGCGCGAGCGCGTGCTGGACGCGATGCGGGCGGCCGCGCGCGCGCTGACCGACGCCGCGGGCGCGGCGTCGCCGACGATGCTGCTGCTGCCCGCGTCGCGCGCGGCCGCCGGCGAGCGCCGCGTGGTGACGGCGCAGGCGCGCTACGCGGTGCGCGCGACCTACGGCAGCGAGGCGCTGTGGGGGATCGCCGGCGTGGTGCTGGTGTCGCTGGAGCGCGAGGCGGTCGTCGCGTCGCCGGTGGACGCGGCGCCCGTCGCGGCGCACGACCTGGGCGCCGGCGCGCTCCCGCTGGCGGCGCTGGCCGCGCTCGGCTTCACGACGCGCGAGACGGAGGTGGCGCAGCTGCTCGCGCGCCGGCTGAGCAACGCGGAGCTGGCGGCGGCGCTGGGCGTGAGCGTGCACACCGCGCGGCACCACACCGAGCGCGTGATGCAGAAGCTCGGCGTGCAGAAGCGGCGGGACGTGGTGACGGCGCTGCTGGGCGCGCACGGCGGCTGACGTTCGACGATGCGGCAACGCTGCGGACTGCGGGCTGCGGATCGGCTCCGAGCCCTCGGCGGCCGGCGTCGTGGCCCGCGAGCGCGAACTACTCGTTTGGCTACGGATGCTCCGGATCGAGCGGATGAGACGGATCGCTCCGCACCGGCGCATGG
>CBHYLO010000720.1:0-2212 GCA_966128675.1 uncultured bacterium
GGCGGTGGGGGTGGCGGCGGCCCGCGGCGCGGGGGGCGTCCGGGGGGGCGTCAGGGGCGGCCCGGGCGGGGCGGCGGCCCGGGCCGCCGACGGCTCGGGGCGCGCGAGGCCCGCGGCCGGGCTCACGGGCGTCTGCTCCAGCTTCTCCTCCGCGGTCGGCTCGGGGAGGAGCGCGATCAGCTGCGCGGGCAGCGCCAGCGCGGCCGAGCCGACGTGCTCCGTGAAGCGCGCCGCCAGGTCGGCCAGCGACGGCCAGCGGTCGGCCGGCGCCTTGGCGAGCATGCGCGTCACCAGCGTCTCGACCAGCGGCGGCACGTCGGGCCGCAGCGCGCGCAGCGACGGCGGCGCCTGGCGCACGTGCGCCATCAGCACTTCGGCCTGCGACCCGACGAAGGGCGGCCGGCCCGTGAGCAGCTGGAAGGCGACGGCGCCGAGCGCATACTGGTCGGAGGCGCCGGTGACGTCCTCGCTCGCGTACTGCTCCGGGCTCATGTACTCGGGCGTGCCGATGGCGAGCCCGGTGCCCGTGAGCCGCTGGCCGTCGGCGATGCGCGCGATGCCGAAGTCGGTCACGATCGCGCGCCCGAAGCGCCGGTCGATCATCACGTTCGCCGGCTTCACGTCGCGGTGCACCACGCCGTGCGCGTGCGCGTAGTCCAGCGCGGCGGCGATCTCCGCGATCAGGTGGCAGGCGAGCGTCACCGGGAGCGGGCCCCGCGCGCGCTGCAGCCGCTCCAGCGAGCAGCCGTCGATGTAGCGCATCGCGAAGTAGCGCAGCCCGTCCTGCTCGCCCGCGTGGAAGACGGGGACGATGTTCGGGTGGTCGAGCATCGCGGCCGTGCGCGCCTCGCCGACGAAGCGCTGCGGCATGACGGGCGAGTAGGCCAGCTCGGGGAGCATGACCTTGAGCGCCACCCGGCGCGGGAGCCGCAGGTCCTGCGCGAGGAACACCGCCGCCATCCCGCCGCGGCCGATCTCGCGCGCGACGTCGTACTCGTTCAGCAGCGCGGCCCGGACGCGCGCCAGGAACGGGTCGGCCGCGGGGGCCGGGCTCGCGCCCGCGTCGGGCGCGCCCAGCCGCAGCCCGCAGGTGGGGCAGTACCGCAGGCCGGCCGTCGTCGGTGTGTTGCAGCGCGGGCAGCGGCCGCTCCGCTCCATCTCCATCCGGGACCCCTCCCATCACGCGCGCCGGCGCCGCTCCACGCCCCGCGCCGGCGCGAGGACGTGGCGTGGCGGCACCAGCCGCTGGCTCAAGGTCGGAGCGGTGCGGGCGCGGCGCAAGCGCGGAGGGGCGCGCCCGCGTGCGCCGGCGCACGGCGTCGACGCGTGGCCGTCAGCGCGCGGCCTTCGGCGCCGGCAGCGGCGGCCAGGGATGACGGCCCGACGGCAGGTAGGCCCACGTCAGCCCGTGCTGCCGGTACCACCGCGCGCACTCTGCGAACGTGTCCAGGTGGAGCGCGCGGCCGCGGTCGAAGAGCGCGAAGTGGTCGCGCGCCGAGACGCCGGGGTGCATCCAGGTGGCGCCCAGGTCGTCCTGGCAGCCGTGCTGGAAGGGCGCCTGCAGCTGCTGGTTCAGCCGCCGCACGATCGTCCACGCCTCGAACGACGTGGTCTGGTCGAACGCGCCGGGGAAGTTCTTCAGCGGCAGCGGGCGGTAGCGGCCCCCCTCGTACCGCCAGAGGCCCATCAGGTCGTAGTCGGACAGGTAGACCGACGGATCGCCCGGTCGCCGGTCCTTCGCCTCGACCAGCCCGAAGTCCTTCGACTTGTGGTGGGCCGTGACCGGCTTGGGCGCCAGCTCGCCCTGCAGCGCGCGGCTCTCGGGCTTGGGGCAGCGGACGATGATGAGCAGCGCGCGGCGCGCGGTCGTCTCGCGCAGGCGGCGCACGTCGCGCGCGTCCAGGCCGCTCGCGGTGGAGAGCGCGATGTCGGGCTCCGGCACGCCCTGCTCGCGGTACAGGCGCACGCGCGAGTGGTCGACGAGCTCGGCGATCGGGACACGGAAGGCGGACGTCGTCATCGGCGGCGTGGCGGCGGGCGGTGGTCGGCAGCGGGTGCCCGTCCACGCTAGGAAATCCGGGACGCGCCGGCCAGGGTCGAACGCACCACGCCGGGGGCGGCATGCGAACGGGGCGGCGGGCCGGCTGGTGCGCCCCCCCCCGGGGGGGCGCCCGCGGCTGCGCCGGCGGGTGGGGCTGCGGCGGCGCCGGCG
>CBHYLO010000721.1:0-2211 GCA_966128675.1 uncultured bacterium
TCGCGGCGGGCGTCGCGGCGCTCTACGGCCCGCTGCACGGCGGCGCCAACGAGGCCGTGCTGCGCATGATCGAGCAGATCGGCCACCCGAAGAACGTCCCGGCGTTCATCGAGGAGGTCAAGGGCGGGAAGGGGAGCCGCCTCATGGGCTTCGGCCACCGCGTCTACAAGAGCTACGATCCGCGCGCCAAGATCGTGAAGAAGCTCGCCGACGACGTGTTCGCGCAGGTCGGCATGGACAAGGACCTCGAGATCGCGCTCAAGCTCGAGGAGGCGGCGCTCAACGACGACTACTTCGTCAGCCGCAAGCTGTACCCGAACGTCGACTTCTACACGGGGCTGATCTACCGCTCCATGGCCTTCCCGACGTCGTACTTCACCGTGCTGTTCGCGATGGGGCGCATGGCGGGCTGGCTGTCGCAGTGGGAGGAGATGCTGCTCGACAAGGAGCAGAAGATCGCGCGTCCGCGGCAGATCTACGTCGGCGCGCCGGAGCGCGCGTACGTGTCGCAGCTGACCGACTTCCAGCCGGACACGCGGAAGGACTCGATTCGGAAGTAGCCCGACGGCAGGACCGAGGACGTGGTAGCAGCCCCGCGGGAGGTGGCCCGGAGGGCCTCCCGCGGGGGGAGGGGAAGACGCTCACGCTAGCTGAGGATCCGCTATGCAGGCGTTCCTGTACCGGTGCACCGACGCGCTGCGCGCGCGGATCGTCCCGGAGCTCCGCTACTCGCAGGACGAGTTCGAGGACGCGCTGCGCGCCGCGGCGACGCCCGCGGTGCGCAGCTGGCTGGACCTCGGCTGCGGCCACCGCATGCTGTCCGAGTGGCGGGCACGCGAGGAGGACGCGCTGCTGGGCCGCTGCCCGTTCGTGGTCGGCATCGACTACGACCTCGCGTCGCTCGCGCGCCACCGCTCCATCCGGCACCGGTGCCGGGCCGACGCCGGCGCGCTCCCGTTCGCGGACGCGGCCTTCGACCTGGTGACGGCCAACATGGTCGTCGAGCACCTGTCGGACCCGGCGACGCAGTTCGCCGAGATCGCCCGCGTGCTGCGGCCGGGCGGGGTCTTCCTCTTCCACACCCCGAACGCGCGCTCGTACATCATCCGCGTCGCGCGCCTGCTGCCCGACGCGCTGAAGCGGCTGCTGGCCCGGGTGCTCGAGAACCGGGCGTCGGCGGACGTCTTCCCGACGCACTACCGCGCCAACACCCCCGAGGCGATCGCGCGGGCGGCGCAGCAGGCCGGCCTGGCGATCGGCGGCGTGCGCACGGTGCTCACGTCCCCCGTCTTCAGCGTCGTGCCGCCGCTGGCGCTCTTCGAGCTGCTGTTCCTCCGGCTGCTCACGCGCCCGGGCTGGGCGCACCTGCGCCCGACCCTCATCTGCGCGCTGCGGCGGGTGCCCGTGGCCGTCGACGCGGACGACCGGGCGGGCGGCGTGGCGCTCCCCGCCGACGCGCGCGGCGTGCCCACCGTCGCGGGCGCGGCGCCGGCTCCCGTCGCCGGCGTACCGGCCTAGCGCGGGCCGGGCGCGGGCCGGGGACGGGCCTGGCCGCGGCGCGGGGCGCCGTCGGCCGCGAACGTCGCGCACTGCGCGCGCACCGGGCACCGCGCGCAGTGCCGCACGCGCGCGGTGCACACCAGCGCGCCGAGCTCCATCAGCGCCTGGTTCTGCACCCACGTCGTGCGGCCCGTGCGCGGCAGGACCGCCTCGGCGATCGCCCACAGGCGCGTGAGGTCGCGCGGACGCTTCGGGTCCAGCCGGGGCGCGAACACGCGCTGCAGCACGCGGGCGACGTTGGTGTCGACGAGCGCCGCGCGGCGCTCGTACGCGAACGACGCCACGGCGCCGGCCGTGTAGGCGCCCACGCCGGGCAGCGCGCGCAGGTGCGCCGGCTCCGCGGGGATGACGCCCGGCCCGCCCTCGGCCGTCACGTGGCGCGCGAGCGCGTGCAGGTTGCGCGCGCGGGCGTAGTACCCGAGCCCCGCCCACGCGTCGGTCACGTCGTGCGGCGCCGCCTCGGCCACGTGCTGGAGCGTCGGGAAGCGCGTCAGGAAGCGCGCGTAGTAGTCCACGACGCGCGCGACCTGCGTCTGCTGCAGCATCAGCTCCGACACGAGCACCGCGTACGGGTCGCGCGTGCGCCGCCACGGCAGGTCGCGCCCGTGCCGGCGGAACCACGCGCGCAGCTTGCGGCCGACGGCGCGCGCG
>CBHYLO010000722.1:0-2210 GCA_966128675.1 uncultured bacterium
GCCGTGGCGGGGTTTTTTGCGGGGGCTGGCCCCCGGGGGGGGGCGCGAAACCCCGCACCACCGGGCCCCCCCCCCACTTGTCGGAACTTCTTCAGATCTCTTCCCTGCAACGCCGTTCGCCGTCCCCTTCCTCCCCGGGAGCCCGGATCCGGACGCGCGCCCTGGCGGCGCGAGGACCGCGTGCTACGTTGCCCGCCGTTCGTGACGCCATCGTCGCTGCCGTCGCTTCCCTCCACGCCGCCCTCATGCTCGCACGCGACGCCCGCACCGCACGCCGCAGCACGTCCCTCGCCCTCGCCGCGCTGCTCGCGCTCGCGTGTGCGCGCGGCGCCGACGGGCGCGCCGACAGCGCCGCCGCGCCGGCCGCCGATTCGGCGACTGCATCCGCGCCCGCGCCGCTGGCGCGCCGCGCGGCGGTCGAGGCGCCGCACGGCATGGTGGTTTCCGCGAGCGCCATCGCCAGTCAGGTGGGGCGCGACGTGCTCGCCGCCGGCGGCAACGCCGTGGACGCCGCCGTCGCGACGGGGTTCGCGCTGGCGGTGACGTATCCCGTCGCCGGCAACGTCGGCGGCGGCGGGTTCATGGTGATCCGCCTGCCCGACGGCCGCGCGACCACGATCGACTTCCGCGAGGTGGCGCCGCAGGCCGCCACCCCGGACATGTTCCTCGACTCGACGGGCGCGTACTCGCCGCGGCTCCATCACGACGGCCTTCGCGCGGTGGGCGTGCCGGGGACGGTCGCCGGCTTCGCGCTCGCGCACGGGAAGTACGGCGGCCGCGCGTGGAAGGAGCTCGTGGCGCCCGCGGTGCGCCTCGCCGACGACGGCTTCGACGTCCCGCCCGGCCTGGCGGCCTCGCTGGCCGAGGTGCTGCCGTACGTGCGCGACGTCCCGGCGACCGTCGCCGCGTACTCGCGCGGCGGCCAGCCCTACGCCGCCGGCGAGCGCCTGCGGCAGCCGGACCTCGCGCGCACGCTCGCGCGCATCCGCGACCAGGGGCGCGACGGCTTCTATCGTGGCGAGACCGCGCGGCTGATCGCCGACGAGATGCGGCGCGGCGGTGGGCTGATCACCGAGGCGGACCTCGCCCGCTACGCCGCGAAGGAGCGCGCGCCCGTGCGCGGCAGCTATCGCGGCTACGAGATCATCTCGATGCCGCCGCCCAGCTCCGGCGGCGTCGCGCTGGTGGAGATGCTGAACGTCCTCGAGGGCTACGACCTCGCGGCGGCCGGCCGCGACTCGGCGCGCTACGTCCACCTGCTGGTGGAGACGATGCGCCGCGCCTTCCTCGACCGCGCGCGGCACCTGGGCGATCCGGACTTCGTGCAGCCGCCGGTCGAGCGGCTCACCAGCAAGGCGTACGCGACGGCGCTGCGCGGCACCATCGCGGCGGATCGCGCCACGCCGTCGGTGGTGGCGGAGGTCGCGCAGGCGGGCGAGAGCCCGCAGACGACGCACTACTCGGTCGTCGACGCGAACGGGATGGCGGTCTCCGTCACCTACACGCTGGAGCGCGGCTACGGGCTCGGCGTCGTGGTCCCGGGCGCGGGCTTCCTGCTCAACAACGAGATGGGCGACTTCAACGGGAAGCCGGGGCTCACCGACACGACGGGGCTCGTCGGCACCGCGCCCAACGTCGCGCGCCCGGGCAAGCGCATGCTCTCCAGCATGACGCCGACGATCCTCGTGCGCGACGGGAAGGTGGCGGCCGTCGTGGGCAGCCCGGGCGGGCGCACCATCATCAACACCGTGCTGCAGGTCGTGCTCAACCTCGTGGACTTCCGGATGGGGATCGAGGACGCGGTGTACGCGCCGCGCATCCATCACCAGTGGCAGCCGGACGTCGTGCGGGCGGAGCCCGCCGGGCTGCCGCCGGCCACGGTGACCGCGCTGACGGCGATGGGCCACCGCGTGCGCTTCGGCGACGACTGGCAGGGCACGGCGCACTCGATCCTCGTCGACGCGCGGACGGGCGCGCGCATCGGCGCGGCGGATCCCCGCGATCCCGACGCGGGCGCGGCGGGGCACTGAGCGCGCAGGGCACCGCGCGCCGGACCCGAACTGCATTGGACAGGATTATGAGGATTGTCAGGATTTACAGGAGTACGCTCCGCGTGGCGGCACGACCTCTCGCGCCACGTGGCGCTACGAATCCTGTGAATCCTGCAAGTCCTGATAATACTGTCTGAAGACGTTCGCAGTTCGGGTCCG
>CBHYLO010000723.1:0-2207 GCA_966128675.1 uncultured bacterium
AACGTCACCTCGAACGTCATTGCCGCGAGGTGACGTTCGGTCAGCGACACCATCCGGGTCGACCGCACGCGCACGCGTTTGCCGGCCGGGGTGCGCCACAGGATCTCCCGCGTGTACTCACCGGTGCGAAAGTCGAGCCGGCGCTCGTACTCCGCCAGGTACGCCAGCGTCTCCTCGCGCGTGGGGTACTCGCCCGCGCCGCGCGGCATCAGCCACCCCGGCAGGCTGCTCCACTGCGCGGGGGAGAAGAGGTGCAGCGAGGGCCACGCGTGCCGCCACGCGCCCCCCGGTCCGTCCTGCGCGTCGAGCAGCACGAACGCGTGCCCGCTCCGCCGCAGGTAGAAGCCGAGGGCCAGCGCCGACTGCCCGCCCCCGACGCCGACGACGGCGCCATCGGACACGGACCCGGCGCCGGCCCCCGCGCGGGCGCCAGGCCGGCCGCGGCGCCGGGCCGCCCACCGACGGCGCCAGCAGCTCGCGCGCGATCGCCTCCAGCAGCCGCTCGCGCGCGCGCAGCACGATCGTCTCCATGGACGGCGAGCTGGCGTACTTCTGCCGCGCCGCCTCGCGCAGCTCGTCGAGCGTCGGCACGTGCGGCAGGTGCAGCTCGGCCAGCCGCGCGGTCAGCTTCGCCACCGCCTCGTCGCGCGCGTGCTGCGCCGCGTGCCGCGCGTCGACGAGCACGTGCTCCAGCGATTCCCGCGACTCGTGCAGCCGCGCCGCGATCGCCGGCGCGTGGAAGCTCTCCGCGAGGTGGCGCGACACCTTCTCGATCACCGCGCGGCCCAGCTGCCGCTCGTTGCGCACGACGTCCGCCGGCGGCTCGCCGAGCTCCCACACGAGCCCGAGCCACGACATCACCGTGAGTGCGTAGAACGTCGGGTCGAACTCGTACCAGCGGAACCCCTGCCGCGTCGAGCGCTGGTACGCGTGGTGGTTGTTGTGCCACCCCTCGCCCAGCGTGATGACGGCGAGCCACCAGTTGTTGCGCGAGTCGTCGCCGGTGACGTAGCGCTGCTTCCCGTGCACGTGCGCCAGCGAGTTGATGAAGAAGGTGCCGTGGTACAGCAGCACCGTGCTCCAGAAGAACCCGACGAACAGCGCCGGCCAGCCGCCGAGCGCGAAGCACGCGATCGCGAGCGTCGCGGCCGGGAGGTACGGATGCCGCTCCAGCCACATCAGCTCCGGATACTTCGTCAGGTCCGGGATCGCGTCGAAGTCCGTCGTGTCGTGCTGCGCGGTGAAGATCCAGCCGACGTGCGAGTACCAGAAGCCCATGTGCCGCGGCGAGTGCACGTCGTGCTCGGTGTCGCTGTGGCGGTGGTGGTGCCGGTGCTTCGCCGCCCACCAGAGGATCCCGCGCTGCGCGGTGCTCTGCGCGATGAACGCGAGCACGAACTGCATCACGCGCCCCGTCTTGAACGAGCGGTGCGAGAAGTAGCGGTGGTAGCCCGCCGTCACGCCGAACATCCGCACCACGTACAGCGCGAGGCAGAGCAGCAGCGCGCTCGCCGGCACGCCGGTCCAGAACGCGCCGACGCACGCCACGTGCACCAGCACGAACGGGATCGGCGAGGGGTGGATGATGTCGTCGTGCGTCTCGGCGTGCGGGTCGTGCGCGTGCTGCGGATCGGCGGGTGCGGCGGTCGTCACGGTGCGTCGGGAAACGTGGAGGCGGGAGTCGAGCCGGGCGTGCGGAGGAGCGCGACCAGCGCCGCCATGGCGCGGTCGGCGTCGAAGCCGGAGGGATCATGCACGGCGCGCAGCGCGTTCCCCTCGACGAAGCTGGCGGCGACGCTCGCCAGGCCGGCCGCGCCGTCCGGTCCCCAGCGCCACGGCGCCTCCGCCACCACCGCCTCGGCCAGCGGCAGGAACGACGCGCGGTAGCGCGCGAGGGCCGCGCGGATCTTCTGGCGGATCACCGGGTCGTGGGTGCCGAGGACCCAGTAGGCGAAGAAGAGCTCGACGCGGGCGCGGGCGCGCCGGAGCGCCAGCAGGTCGCGGCGCACGATGGCGAGCATCCGCTCCGACGCCGTCGCGTCGGCCGGCATCGAGGCCAGCAGCGCGGCCGTCGGCAGCTCGCCGGCGACCAGCGTGCTCGCCAGCAGCCAGTCGAGCAGCGCGGCCAGCAGCGCGTCCTTCTCCCCGAAGTGGAAGAAGACGAGCCCGCTGCTCACCCCGGCCTCGGCCGCCACGGCGCGCGCGGT
>CBHYLO010000724.1:0-2203 GCA_966128675.1 uncultured bacterium
CGACGCCTGCGCCAGCGCCTTGAGCGCCGCGTAGATGGCCAGCGCGAGCCCGACCTGCCGCGCGCCCGCGACGCGCCGTGCGCGGCCGACCGCGAGCGCCGCCACGCCCGCCGCCGCGAAGTAGCCCACCAGCAGGAAGGTCGCGAGCTCCGGCGAGCCGGCGCGCGCCAGCTCCTCGCGGCCCCACGCCAGCGCCGCGACCGCGGGGAGCGCCGCGAGCACGGTGTGCTCGCCGCGCGTGAAGACCGCGGCGCCGTCGCGCCGCACGCGCCACGCGAGGACCGCGAGCGCGGCGACCATCGCCGCCGCGGCGAGCGACGCCGACGTGAGGAACGGCGCGTACGCGAACGCCGGCCGCTCGCTCAGCAGCACGGCCGCGCTGGCGGCCGCGAGCCCCGTCGCGGCGAGGCTCGGCAGCGCCGCCAGGCGCTGGCGCACGGGACCGAGGAGCAGCGCGCACGCGGCGGCGTAGGAGGACAGCGCCACCGTCTTGAGCACCACGCGGCCCTCGAGCCCGAGCAGCGGCGCGATCGCACCCGCCAGCCCCGCCGCCGCGACGTGCGCGCCGAGCAGCGGCGACGTCGGCGCGTACGGACGCCGCGCCGCCAGCAGCGCCGCGAGCGCCGAAGCCACCGCCCACGCCAGCGCGACGAGGCCTCCGGTCGGCGACGCCATGTCGGGCAGCGCGAGCAGGGCGGCGACCAGCAGCGCGAGCGGCAGCGCGAGGCCGCCGAGCACCGCGTCGCGCCGCGCGCCGCGGCTGGGCGGGCGCTCCGCGGGGACGAGGCGGCGTACCGCGACGAGCGCGCCGAGCGTGGCGACGAAGGCATACGCCGCGAGCATCGGCGCGCCGAGCCGCGTCGCCAGCGCCAGCGTCGTGATCGCGGCGAGCGCGGTCGTGAGGTGCATGAGCGCGACGCCGGCGCGCCGCGCACGGCCCGGCAGCGCGAGCGGTACGACCGCGCACGCGAGCGCGAACAGCACGGGCAGCTCGCGCCGCAGCTGCCACGCGGGGAGCCACAGACCGGCCGGGTTGCCGATGGCCGCGACGGCCGTCGCGTCGCGCAGCAGCGCGCTGGCCAGCAGCGCCCCGCCGAGGCCCAGCACGCGCGCGGCGAGCCGCCAGCGCACCGGCCGCGCCTGCGCGTCGACGTCGGCGCCGCGCGGCAGCGCGAGCACGCCCGCGCTCAGCACCAGCCAGCCGTACGGCGCGAGCACCATCGCGTGGCCGACGTCCGCGCCCGTCACGAAGGGCGCGACCACGGCGCCCCCCACGCCGACGACGAACAGCGCCTGGTCGCGCTCGCGCCACGCCAGGAACGCGACCGCGCCGGACGCCGCGGCGGCGACCAGCAGCGCCGCGCCCGGCGAGACGAGGCCGAGCGCGGGCCCCGCGCCCCACGCGTCCACGTGGACGGCGGCCAGCGCGAGCGCGAGCAGCACGTCGCCGAACCGCCGCGTCCCGGCCCCGCCGTGCTCGTCGCGGGCGCGGAGCCGCCAGCCGCCGACGGCCAGCGCCGCGGCGCCCACCGCGCCGAGCGCGACGCGCGTGGTCGGCGTGAGCGTGACGGCCGCGATCGCCCACGTGAGGAACGCCCCGAGGCCCATCAGGATCAGCAGCACCGCGAGCGCCACGGTGCCGTACCGGCCGATCAGCGCCTCCAGCTCCGCGCCGTCGGCCGGCACGGGGCCGAGCCCGAGGCGCACGGAGAGCGCGCCCAGGCTGCGCCGCAGCGACCAGGCGCGCCGCCCCGGGGGCGGCCGCACGGGACGCGTCGCGGGCGGCGCCTCGGACGGTGCCTCGGACGGTGCCTGCGCCGCGCGCAGCGCCGCGACCTCGCGCCGCAGCTCGTCGACGGTGCGCTCGAGCTGCGCGAGGCGCTCGGAGTCGGGCGGGAGCGTCAGCGGAGGAACCGCTCGGCCAGCTGCGCGAGCCGGTCGTCGCCGGCGGCGCGGGCGCGCAGCAGCAGCGCGCGCACCGGCGCGTGCAGGCGCGGCTCGCCCCAGTAGTAGCCGGTGGCCTCCTCGGCGCTCGCGGTCTCGCCGGCGCGCGCGGCCTCCAGCAGCGCGGCGGCCGCCGCCTCGTCGAAGCGCGGGTCGTCGCGGGCGGGAAGCCCGTAGCCGCGGCGCGGCGTGGCGCCGCCGGCGTCCTCGTTCACGAAAGCGCGGGACATGCGTCTACGGTGGTGCAGGGCGCGGGCCG
>CBHYLO010000725.1:0-2162 GCA_966128675.1 uncultured bacterium
CCGCGAGCGTCGCCGGCACCAGCGCGCCGCGCCCGATGAACGCCGCCACCGCGCGCGAGGCGGGGCGGTCGTACAGCGCCTCGGGCGTGCCGACCTGCAGCAGCCGCCCCGCCTGCAGCAGCGCCACGCGGTCCGCCACCGCGAACGCGTCCTCCTGGTCGTGCGTCACGAACAGCGCCGTCACGCGCTCGCGGTGGAGCAGCGCGCGCAGCTCGTCGCGCGTCGCCACGCGCAGCGTCGGGTCGAGGTTCGAGAGCGGCTCGTCCAGCAGGAGCACGCGCGGCTCGATGACGAGCGCCCGCGCGAGCGCCACGCGCTGCTGCTCGCCGCCGGAGAGCGCCTGCACGCGGCGCGCGCCCGTGCCGGCCAGCCCCACCGCCTCCAGTGCCCGCTGCGCGCGGCGGCGTCGCTCCGCGCGCGCGACGCCGCGCGCCTCCAGCCCGAACGCGACGTTCTCCTCGACCGACAGGTGCGGGAAGAGCGCGTAGTGCTGGAACACCATCCCGCAGCCGCGGCGCTCGGGCGGCAGCCGCGTGACGTCCGCGCCGTCGAGCCGCACGGCGCCGGCGTCGGGCCGCTCGTAGCCGGCCACGAGGCGCAGCGCCGTCGTCTTCCCCGACCCCGACGCGCCGACGATCGCCAGCAGCTCCCCCGGCGCCGCCGACAGCGTCACGTCCGACAGCGCGTCACGCTCCGCGCCCGCATAGCGATGCGAGACACCGGTCAGCTCCAGCGCGGAGGCGGTCATCGACGGCGCTGCGGGCCGCGGACTGCGGGCTGCGGATTCAACGACGCTGCATGTCGAGGGGCCATAGATCCGCAGTCCGCAGTCCGCAGTGCCGCGCGCAGGCGCCGGCTCACGGCGCCGCGTCCGCCTTCGCGTCCAGCAGGTTCACGAACAGCCGCGCCGCGCCCGGGTTGCCCGCGGGGAGCTGCCGGAAGAGCGCGAGCGTCACGTACACGTAGGTGCCGCGGCCCACCGGCGCGACCAGCAGCGCGCCCCGGTTCTCCGGCTCGCCCGGGTCGTGCGACTCGATCACCGGGTGGAACGCCGCGTCCCACGTCGTCGGCACGTACGTCGCGCGCTCCTGCACCCAGCCGGTCCAGTCCGCGGGCCCGATGCGGTTCGGCGTCGTCAGCACGCGCGCCGATGCGTCGAGCGCGGCCACCGGCGCCTCCTCGATCGTCACGCGGCGCACCGGGCGGTCCAGCGTGATCGCGTACGGCAGGAGCCCCGGGCGCAGGTACTCGTAGGTCCCGAACTGCACCACCAGCGTGCCGCCCGCGCGCGCCCAGTCCAGCAGCCGCTGGTTGGTGGCCGCCAGCGCGTCGCTCGCCTCGTAGGCGCGCGGCCCGACGACGATCGTCGTGTAGCGCGACAGGTCCACGTCGCCCACGATCGCGGCGTCGAGCACCGTCACGTCGAGGCCGAGCTGCGCCAGCATGGGCGCGACGTTGTCGCCGACGCCGGGGACGTACGCGATGCGGGCGCGCGGCGGCAGCGCCACGCTCACCGCCTGCAGCGTCACCTCGGCCGGGCGATACAGGCGCTGCGGCCGCACGTGCGCGTAGTCCACCAGCTGGTAGCCCTCGGCGAAGCGCTCGCCGTTCGACTCCGCGACGGCGCGCACCGCATGGGCGCCCGCGCGCAGCGTGCCCCGCACGCGGAACGCGACGGCCGCCTGCGCGCCGTACTTGGGCAGCGCGACCGTGCGCGCCGCGCTGTCGGCGGTGAGCCCCGCGGGCAGCGTCAGGCGCACGGTCGCCGTGCGCGCGCTGCTGTCGGCGGAGCGCAGCCGCACGAGCACCGTGCGGTCGAGGGCCACGTCGGCGCGCGCGTACTCGATCGCGCGGTCGAACGTCACCGACAGCGCCGGCACCGCCGCCGCCGGCCGCGCGACCTCGCCGAGCACCGGGTCCACCGCGCGGTACACGACGGGCGCGTCCACCACCGTCACGGCGCCGTCCACCTCGACGCGCGCGGCGACGTCCGCGGCGCTCGTGGCGCGCGACTCCTCGGGCGTCGCGGCGCCGCCGCCGATCGCGAACACGTCGCCGGCGCGCGGCGCCCGCAGCCACCACGGGCGCGTCGCGTCGACCGGCGTGACGGTGCCGGTGCGCGACTCCGCGGCGCCGGGCGCGACGACCACGCCCTCCGTGCC
>CBHYLO010000726.1:0-2137 GCA_966128675.1 uncultured bacterium
AGGGGGTGGGCGCCGAGCGACCTGAAATCGTCGCGTGCGGAGACCCGCAGGGGCTCCGCCGCGAGGATTTCCGAGCCGGCGCCCACCCCCTCGCCCCCTCGGCC
This sequence comes from uncultured bacterium, assembly GCA_966128675.1. GTDB lineage: Bacteria > Gemmatimonadota > Gemmatimonadetes > Gemmatimonadales > Gemmatimonadaceae > Roseisolibacter. The sequence continues at coordinate 105 of CBHYLO010000726.1, forward strand.
GCGCGAAGATCTCAGCGCGCGTTGCCCAGGACGCGGCGAATACCTCAGCGCGTGGCCGACGCAGGCCTCGGCATCGGCGACTGCCACAGCACGTGCGTGATCATCCAGTGGCCGTCGAACTTGCCCATCAGCAGGTAGTCGGTGCCCCACCACGCCGTGACCTTCGCGGCCGCCGTCTGGTCCATGACGTCCAGCAGCTCGATCCGCTTCGGCCACTTCGGGTCCGGCGCCTTGCCGCTCGCCTTCACGCGGTTGGCGAACGCGTGGAACTGCGGCCACGTCATCTGCTGCCCCGGGTTGTAGCGCACCGAGTCGCGCGAGCGGCCGAAGCCGTACTTGTAGACCTCCGGGCGGATCGCGCGCACGTGCTTCGTCGAGTCGCCCTCGTAGAAGCCGTCCAGGTAGTCGAGCGAGGCCTGGCGCACGCCCGCGCTGTCGGCCTTGGTCTGGGCGTGCGCCGGCGCGGCGGCGGCGAGAAGGAGGGCGGCGAGGGCGAGCGACGGGCGGCGCATGCGACGGAGCTCCGGGTGAGGGGACCCGCACCGTACGACGCGGACGGGCGGCCGGTGACGCGCGCGCTGTTCCGCTTCCGTCAACGCGACGCGCGACGCGTCACTTCTTCCGCCGGCTCGCCTCGTAGCGCGCGATGAACGCCGACGGCGGCGTGCTCGCGATGGTGGCGCCCACCGCGTCCAGCGCCAGGTCGTCCAGCCGCCGGAAGCGCAGGCACGACTTCCCCATGTCGAACTTGAGCCCGCGCTCGGCGAAGGCGTCGCGCAGCCGCCGCTCCTCGTCGCCGTCCTGGTAGACGTGCATCAGGTAGAGCGCGTAGTGGCGCTTCTGCGCCGCCAGCGCGGCGTAGCACAGCGGCTGCCCGTTGTACGTGTCGGGATACGCGCTCAGCGGGATGCCGTAGCAGATCATCCCGAAGCCCATCGTCTCGCGGTAGCCGGCGGGGAGGTGCTTCAGCACCAGGTCGCGCACCGCCGCGACGACCGCGCGGCGCTCCTCCGGCAGCTCGGCCAGGTACTCGTCGACGGTGGCGGCGGCGCTCTGCACCATGGGACGCGCGGTGGGGAGGGGTCAGGCGTCGCGGCGCGCCGGCGCGCCGCGTGCCCAGACGATGAAGTCCGTGGGCAGCGGCGTGCCGCCGCCCTCGCGGACCATGAGCGCGATCTGCCCGCGGTGGTAGCTGCCGTGCAGCGCGACGTGCGCGACGATCTCGCGCACCGTGCTGCGATGCGGCTCGCCGGTGGTGGTGCGGTACGCCACCGGCGCGTCGAGCGCGTCGGGATCGAGCGCGTCCACGTGCGCCCGCAGCGCGTCGGCGGTCTCCGCGGCCAGCGTCGCCGCCTCGCCGAGCGAGAGCTGCGGCCACACCGGGTGCTCGGGCGCGCGGCCCTGCAGGCGCGCGAGCCACACGTGCTCCGCGGCGGCGACGTGCGCGTACAGCGCGCGCGCGGCCTCGGTGCGCGGCGACGCCGCGGGCAGCGACTGCAGCGACTCGCGCGCGCGCACGTCGGCCCAGCGCAGGTGGTCCAGCAGCGCCAGCAGCGTCGCGGGCATCAGCCGGCTCCGGGCACGGGCGACGCCATGCGGCGCGCGAGGTACGCGTCCACGCGCGCCGCCAGCGGCGCGCGGTCGGCGTCGCCCGACAGGACGGTGTCCACCCACGCGTCGCGCTCGAACGCGATGACCTGCAGGTCCCACACGCAGAACGACTCGCCGTCGCGCGCGGGGCGCCACGTCGCGCCGGGGCGCTGGTCGCGCCGCAGCACGCGCACGGGCAGCTCGTTCTCCTCGCTCCACCAGCCGAGGACGAGGTAGTCGGCGCCGCGGCCGCGGTGCGCGACGAGGAAGCCCGCGCCCGGGCGCCCCGGCGCGACCGCGGGCCGGGGCAGGGCGGCGAGCGCCATCGCGACGCCGTCGTCGAACGCGTCCCACGGCAGCGGCGCGTCGTCGACCGTGATCGCGTAGCGCTTCAGGCGCCAGTCGTCGTGCGCGCGCACGTCGTGCGCGACGATCGGCCGCGG
>CBHYLO010000727.1:0-2121 GCA_966128675.1 uncultured bacterium
CGCGGGCGCATGCTCCTCGACGACGGCGGCCGGCGACGGGGCCGCGTCGTCCGCCGTCACGCCCTCGGGCCCGAGCAGCGCGCGGAGCCGCGCCCGGTCCAGGCCCAGCGCGGCGCCCAGGGCGTCCCGCTGCGCGCGGTCGAGCGCGCCGGGGGTGGCCAGCGCGCCCCGCAGCGCCGCCGCGTCGAGGCCGAGCGCCGCCGCGACCTGCCGCACGTCGAGCTCCCCGGCCTCCTCCGCCGCGTCGAGCAGGCGGAGGAGCGGCGGGGCCTCGTCGGCGTCCGGGGACGCGGAGCGCGGGGCGCGGGGACGGGTGGCGATGGCGGGCACGCGGGAGAGGGTGCTACAAAGTGGCGTGCCGGGGTCTGTTCGGGCAACGCCCCGTCCGCCGGCTGCGTAAGCCCGGCGCAGGCAGCCGGGGACGCCGTCGTCCCGGTCGCCGCCTTAGAATCCCCGCCGACCCCCACCCGGAGCCTCCCCTGATCCGCCGCTCGCTCGTCTCCCGCGCCGCGCCGCTCGCGCTGGCCGCCCTCGCCGCCGCGCCACTCGCCTCGCGCGCCGGCGCGCAGACCATCCCCGTCGCCGACCCGGTGCTGCCGCGCCTCTGGGCCGCCGGCATGGACAGCTCGCACGTCGTCCCGCTGCTGCAGACGCTCACCGACTCGATCGGCCCGCGCCTCACCGGCTCGCCGGGCATCCAGTCGGCGCACGACTGGCTCGTGAAGACGTACGCCGGCTGGGGCGTGCAAGCGAAGAACGAGCGCGTCGGCACCTGGAAGGGGTGGCGCCGCGGCCCCTCGCACGTCGACCTGATCGCGCCGCGCGTCCGCACGCTCGAGGGGACGATGCTGGCGTGGAGCCCGGGCACGAACGGCCGCGACGTCAGCGGCCCGGTCGTGATCCTCCCCGACGTCGCCGACAGCGCGGCGTTCGCGGCGTGGCTGCCGCAGGCGCGCGGGAAGTTCGTGCTCGTCTCGCAGCCGCACCCCACCTGCCGCGCCGACGACAGCTGGGAGCGCGCCGCGACGCCGCAGACGCTGGCGCGCGTGCGCAAGGAGCGCGACTCGATCCGCACCGCGTGGACCGACCGCGTGCGCAAGACGGGCCTCAACCTCTCGCTCGGCACGGGCACGCTCGGGCTGGCGCTGGAGCGCGCGGGCGCGCTCGGCGTGGTCGCGTCGCTGTACCAGGGCGGCTGGGGCGTGAACAAGGTGTTCTACACGCGCAACGAGCGCGCGCCCGCGCTCGACCTGAGCTGCGAGGACTACACGCTGGTGTACCGCCTGGCGGAGCGCGGCCAGGGCCCGCAGCTGCGCGTGCGCGGCGACGCGCAGTTCACCGGCGAGGTGCCGACGTTCAACACGGTCGCCATGATCCGCGGCAGCGAGAAGCCCGACGAGTACGTCGTGCTCTCCGCGCACCTCGACTCGTGGGACGCGGGCTCCGGCGCGACCGACAACGCGACCGGCACCGTCGTGATGGCGGAGGCGATGCGCCTGCTGGCGAAGGCGTATCCGAAGCCGAAGCGCACGATCGTCGTCGGCCACTGGACGAGCGAGGAGCAGGGCCTCAACGGCTCGCGCGCCTTCGTCGAGGACCACCCGGAGGTCGTGAAGGGGCTGCAGGCGCTGTTCAACCAGGACAACGGCACGGGGCGCATCGTCAACGTCTCGCCGTCGGGCCTCGTGGGCGCCGGCGAGGCGTGGGGCCGCTGGGCGTCGCGCCTGCCGTCGGAGCTGACGAACCAGATCCAGTACCGCTTCCCGGGCTCGCCGGCGGGCGGCGGGAGCGACAACGCGTCGTTCATCTGCGCGGGCGCGCCGGCGTTCGGCCTCGGCTCCGCGTCGTGGGACTACGGCACGTACACGTGGCACACGAACCGCGACACGTTCGACAAGATCTCGTTCGACGACGTGAAGGCCAACGCGACGCTGGTGGCGATGCTCGCGTACCTGGCGTCCGAGGACCCGCAGACGACGTCGCGCGAGCGCGCGGTGCGGATCGGGGACGTGGCGCGCGGGACCGCCGGTCAGTGGCCGACGTGCCAGAAGGCGATCCGCCGCTGGGCGGACTACACGCGCTGACCCCGCTCGGCGCGGCTTGATGGGAGCGGGCGGCGGC
>CBHYLO010000728.1:0-2119 GCA_966128675.1 uncultured bacterium
GGCGACGCCGCGCGCGCGACGGCGGCGTTGTGGCGCGCGAGCTCGACGTCGCCGAGGCGCGGGCCGCCTGCGAAGATGCAGCCGACGTAGTCGGCCCCGAGCCGCGCGACCAGCTCGACGTCGGGGGGCCGCATGAGCCCGCAGATCTTGACCGCCGGCCGGACGCGCCCGTTGCGCCCGTCGCTCACGCGGCCGCCGGAGCGCGGCCGCGCCGCGGCACGCCGGCCAGCGCGCGCACCGCCGCCACCGGGTCGGCGGCGGCCGAGATGCTGGAGCCGACCAGCACCGCGTCGGCGCCGGCGGCGGCCGCGCGCTCGACCTCCGCGACGCCGTACACGCCGCTCTCGAACACGGCGACCCGGTCGGCGGGGATCAGTGGCACGATGCGCTCGCCGGTCGCGAGGTCGATCAGCAGCGTCTCGAGGTTGCGGTTGTTGACGCCGATGACCGTCGCCTCGGCCGCCAGCGCCGCGTCCAGCTCGCGCTCGTCGCGGATTTCGACCAGCGTCTCCAGGTCGTGGTCGCGGGCCAGCTGCGCCAGCGCCTTCAGGTCGCGCGGATGGAGCGCGCGGGCGATCAGCAGCGCCGCCGACGCGCCGAGCGCGCGCGCCTCGACCAGCTGCAGCGGCTCGACGTGGAAGTCCTTCTTGAGGATCGGCAGCGCGGTCGCGGCGCGGGCGGCCGCGAGGTCGTCGTTGCTGCCGCCGAAGCGCGCCGGCTCGGTGAGGATCGAGAGCACGGCCGCGCCGCCGGCCTCGTAGGCGGCGCTCTGGCCGGCCGCCGAGAGCCCCGGCGCGATGTCGCCCTTGGACGGCGATCTCCGCTTCACCTCGCCGATGACGGCGACGGTCGGGCGGCGCAGCGCGGCCGCGAACGCGGGCCCGCGAGGCGCCGCGGCGGCGGTCCGCTCGAGCTCCTGTCGACGCGCGGCCATCGCCGCGGCCCGGTCCCGGGCGGCGGCGCTCAGCTCGCCCAGCACGCCCACGGGGGGCGTCCATCCTTGAAATGCTTGCACTTCGGCCGATCTTCGGCTAATGTGGCATTCGGCAGCTATTCGGGGCACATCGGGCCCCGTGCGCCCTTACCCGCTCGAGGCCGCCCCATGCCGCTCACGAAGCGCCAGCGCGAGATCCTGACCTACCTCGGCTCGTACTCGGAGAACCACGGCTACGCGCCGAGCTTCGAGGAGATCGCCGACCAGTTCCAGTATAACTCGCTCGCGACCGTCCACGAGCATCTGAGCAACCTGGAACGGAAGGGCTACATCAAGCGTGGCTACAACGAGAGCCGCGCGATCGAGATCCTGCCGTCCGAGGCGTTCCAGCGCTCGGTCGAGCTGCCGCTCCTCGGCACGGTCGCCGCCGGTCTCCCGATCGAGCAGATGGCCTCGGGTGAATCGCTCTGCGTCCCCGATTCGTTCCTGCGGAAGTCCGGGAACCACTACGTGCTGAAGGTGCGCGGGAACTCCATGGTCGACGCGCACATCGGCGACGGGGACTTCGTCATCGTCAACGAGCGCCGCTCCGCCGACAACGGCGAGATGGTGATCGCGATGATGCAGGGCAGCGCGGCGACGGTGAAGAAGTTCTACCGCGAGCGCGACGGCCGCATCCGGCTGCAGCCCGCGAACGAGACGATGGAGCCGATCTACGTCCACGAGAACGACATCAGCATCCAGGGCGTCGTGGTCGGGGTGCTGCGGCGCTACTGAGCGCTTCCGGTCGTCCCTCGCTGCGTTCGGGACTCAGTCCCGATACACCCGCCGCAGCGCTTCCAGCGTCGTGCGGCCCGCCCCGCCGTCCAGCGCCGCCGTCGCGCGCGCCACGCCGTCGGCGTAGTCCGCCGCCAGCCCCGCCACGTAGAGCGCCGCCGCCGCGTTGAGCACGACCGCCGCGCGCGCGCCCCGCGGCCCGCCGCCGGCCAGCACCGCCTCGATCACGGCCGCGTTCTCCTCGGGGCTCCCACCCGCGAGGTCGGCCGCGTCCACGTCGCGGAAGCCGTGCTGCGCCGGGTCGATGGCCCACTCCCCGACGGTCTCGCCGCCCGCCGCGCCCCCGCCGCGCCCCCCCCCGCGCCGCGGGGCGCGCGGCGCGCCCGCCGCCCGCCCCGGCGCCCCGGG
>CBHYLO010000729.1:0-2113 GCA_966128675.1 uncultured bacterium
TGCCCCCTCCTCCGCTCCTCCGCACCCGCTACCGCGCGCTGGCGCTGGTGCTCGCGCTCGTCCTGCTGGCGTCGACGGCGACGCGGCTCGCGCTGCTGACCATGCTCGTGAGCCGCGAGGGCACCCGCCCGGCCGGCGCGGCGCTGCGCGCCCTGGGCGTCGGCGTCGGCTACGACGCGCTGGCCGCGCTCTGGGTGGGCCTGCCGCTCCTGCTCTGGCTCACCGCCACGCGCGACCGACGGTGGACGCGGCGCCCGCGCGCCGGCGGCCTGGCGGCGTGGGTGGGCATCGCGGCCGCCTTCGTGGCGTTCGTCGCGGTGGCCGAGGTGCTCTTCTTCGACGAGTTCACGGGCCGCTTCAACTTCGTCGCGGTCGACTACCTCCTCTTCCCCACCGAGGTCGTCGGGAACCTGCGCGAGAGCTACCCGGTGCCGGCGATCCTCGCGGGCGTGGCGCTCGTCGGCGCGCTGCTCGCGTGGCGCGCGCGGCGCGCGCTGCGGCCGGTGGCGGCGGCGCCGGTGCCCGCGCGCCGGCGGCTGGCGATCGCGGGTGGATACGTCGCGACGCTCGCCGCCGGCGTCGCGCTCGCGTCGCCGCGCTGGGCGCACGTGTCCGACGACCGCGCGCTGAACGAGGTCGCGGCCAGCGGCTACCACACCTTCGTGCAGGCGGCGCTCGGGCAGGACGCGCCCTACGCGGGGCTCTACGCGACGCGCCCCGACTCGGCGGTGTTCGCGCGCCTGCGCACGGCGCTGGCCGAGCCGGCGTCGGAGGGCGCGACGTTCGCGCCGGCGTCGACGCGCCGCCACGTGCGCGCGCTCGTGCCCGCGCGGCGGCTCAACGTCGTGCTCGTGCTGGAGGAGAGCTTCGGCGCCGCGTTCGTCGGCGCGCTGCACCCCGAGGGGCCGTCGATCACGCCGCACTTCGACTCGCTGGCGGCGGAGGGCACGCTGCTCACGCACGCCTACTCCACGGGCAACCGCACCATCCGCGCGCTGGAGGCGACGACGAGCGGGCTGCCGCCGCTCCCCGGCATCTCGGTCGTGCGGCGCCCGGCGTCGGTGGGGCTGTTCACGCTCCCCGCGCTGCTGCGCGCGCACGGCTACGCGACCGAGTTCGTGTACGGCGGGCGCGCGCTGTTCGACAACATGGGCGCCTACATGCGCGCCAACGGCATGGAGCGCGTCGTCGACCAGGGCGACTACCCGCCGGGGCTCTTCACCACCGCGTGGGGCGTCGCCGACGAGGCCATCTTCGACATGGCGCTGCGGCAGCTCGACTCGCTCGACGCGGCGGGGCGGCCGGCGTTCGTGCAGGTGCTCACCGTCAGCAACCACAAGCCGTACACGTATCCGGCGGGCCGCATCGCCGCCGACCCCGCGCAGCGGCGGCGCGACAACGCCGTGCAGTACGCCGACTGGGCGCTCGGCCGCTTCCTGCGCGACGCGCGCGGGCACCGCTGGTTCGACCACACGCTGTTCGTGCTGATGGGCGACCACGGCGCGCGCGTGTACGGGTCGGCCGAGATCCCGCTGCCGAGCTACGAGGTGCCCGTGCTGCTGTACGCGCCGGGCCTCGTGCCGGCCGGCCGCGTGCCGACGCTCGCCTCCACGCTCGACGTGCCGCCCACCGTCCTCGGGCTGCTCGGCATGGACTACGACTCGCGCTTCTTCGGGCGCGACGTGCTGCGCGAGCCCGTCACCGCGGGACGCGCGCCGATGACGCACAACAGCGAGATCGCGCTCGCCCGCGACGCCGCGGACGGGGCGATGGAGCTGGCGGTGCTCGGGCTCCGCGGCACGACGCGCGTCTACCGCACCGATCCCGCGCGGCGCGCGATGACGCCGGTCGCGCACCCCGACGCGGACGGGCGCGCGCTGCTGGAGGACGCGATCGCCTACTACGCGGGCGCCGACCGGCTGTACCGGAGCGGCGGCTACCGCTTCGACGCGACGACGCCGGCGACGACGGTGCGCACCGGCGCGCTGGCCGCCGCGGGAGGACGCCCGTGAGCGCCGCGTGGGGGCTCCGGCGGGCGGCGGCGGTGCTGGGCGCCGGCGCGACCGCGCGCCGCGGGCAGGCGCCCACCCCCGCCAACGATCCGCACGCCCGG
>CBHYLO010000730.1:0-2111 GCA_966128675.1 uncultured bacterium
ACGGTGAGGCGGAGGCTCAGAGCCGAAGCTTCAGGCGCGGTTCCGCTCCATCGTACCACGCCCTTCCGTTTTCCGCCCCTTCGTTCTCCGCCGTACCGTCCACCGCTTCATTTCTTGGTTCCGATCGCTTCCGTCCACTCCTCGATCTCCTCCGCGGTCATGTTGCCCGACGGCTGGAGGCGCCCGTCCGCGTAGCCCCACTCGAGCACGTCCGGCAGGTACTGCTGCCGCGACAGGATCGTGCCCTGGCACAGCCTGCCCACGTCGGCGTTCTCCGCCAGCTCGGCGCGCAGGCGCTCCAGCAGCGTGTCCATCACCCACGTCGGGATGCGCGTGCGCTCGGACGGATAGACGAAGCCGAAGAGCACCGTGATCGAGAGCAGCACGCGCCAGTGCCGGCCGAAGCGGTCGAGCACGCGCTGCCAGTCCAGCTTCTCGGCGCGCGCGCGCAGCAGGTGGATCACGTCGCTGCCGTCGTAGCGCTCGCGCTCCATCACGAACGCCTTCGACCAGAGCATCTCCTCCGCGGGCGCGAGCCTCACCTCGACGCCGAGGACCTCGCCGGTGGGCGCGTGGCTGAACCAGTCGGCGTCCACGGGCGCGACGCCGTTGCCCGAGCTGAAGATGAGGTCGACGAACTCCTTCCCCTCGTACGCCTTGCCGAGCCAGTGCGGGAAGGTGAGCTCGGTGCGGAAGCCCGCGTCGTCCAGCACGTCGAGCGCGCGCTCGATGTCGTCCTTCGCGACGAAGAGGTCGAAGTCCTTCGTCGAGCGCGGGATGCCGGTGAACGGCGTGAAGGCGTACGCGCCGCCGACGAGGAAGGGCACGTCGCCCGCCTGCAGCGCCTCCATCACGCGGCGATAGACCGCCTGCGCCGCGGGCGACGCGAGATCGGTGCGGCGCGGCGGGCGCGGCGCGGTGCGACGCTCCCGCTTCTTGCGTCGAGGCCGCTTGAGCGCGTTGGGTTCCTGGGGGTCGCGCAGCTGTTCAGAGCTCACGGGCGGAACGGTTGTTGAAACGGGGCGGGCAGCAGGACGGCCGCGTGCGCGCCCGGGTCGTCCCGGCCACCGCCCCGCCCGTCGTCACCCGCCCCAGCCAAGCATCGACCATGCCCACTGTCCGTATCGCCGCGATGGCCGACGTCCACGTGAGCAAGACGTCGCAGGGAGCGCTCGCCCCGATCCTCGCCCAGGTGGCGGATCGCGCCGACGTGCTCCTGCTCTGCGGCGATCTGACCGACTACGGCTCGGCCGAGGAGGGGCGCGTGCTCGTGAAGGAGCTCGCGACGCTGCGGATGCCGATCATCGCGGTGCTCGGCAACCACGACTTCGAGGTCGGCCATCCGCAGGAGCTGGTGGCGCAGCTGCGCGACGCGGGCGTCGTCGTGCTCGACGGCGAGTCGCACGAGGTGCACGGCATCGGCTTCGCCGGCATCAAGGGCTTCGCCGGCGGCTTCGGGCGCTCGACGCTCGGCTCGTGGGGCGAGACGGGGATCAAGGCGTTCGTGAAGGAGGCCGTCGACGAGACGCTGAAGCTCGAGACGGCGCTCGCGCGGCTGCGCACGCGGCAGAAGGTCGCGCTGCTGCACTACTCGCCGGTGCGCGCGACGGTCGAGGGCGAGCCGCTGGAGATCTTCCCGTGGCTCGGCTGCGGCCGACACGAAGAACCGCTGCTGCGCTACAAGGTGAGCGCGGTCTTCCACGGGCACGCGCACAACGGCTGCCCGGAGGGGAAGCTGAGCAACGGCGCGCCGGTGTACAACGTCGCGATGCCGCTGCTGAAGAAGCGCTTTCCCGAGCAGCTGCCCGTGCGATTCCTGGAGATCGATCCGGACGTCGGCGGCGACGCGGACTCGGAGCCGCGCTACGAGGGGCCCGAGCGCCGGCGCGGCGTCGGCGATCCCGCGCCCGCGCGCGAGACGCCCGCCGGGAACGGCGTCGTCGCGCACTGACGCGCTGACGCACGGTGGCGAATGCAGAGCGGGGCGGGGCGCCGATCGGCGTCCCGCCCCGCTTCGCGTTCGTCGTCGATCAGGGCTTGAGCACGACCTTCAGGCAGTCGTCGCGCTTCTCCTGGAACACCTCGTACATCTTGGGCGCGTCGTCGAGCTT